>CAJVYN010000106.1 GCA_913009355.1 uncultured bacterium
TGTTGTTTTTTTTTTTTTTTTAATGATACGGCGACCACCGAGATCTACACTCTTTCCCTACACGACGCTCTTCCGATCTCAGTATCGGCGGCAGGTGCAAACTTTCAAATGGCGGGATGTCGGAGCTTACCCGTCTTGCGGCAAGACTAATCATACCTCGCTGGCGAAATATGTTTGTTCGGAAGCGATCCTCATCGCCGATTTCGTAGGCGAAGTCGATATTGCCCTTTTTTAGAAAAAACTCTTTCTGCGCCGGACTGAGTATGCCAAAAACCAGATGCTCCATTCTTTCTTCAGTTATTATTTCGCCGGTAGTACTTTTTAGTTTTCCGTAGAGGCGTAATCTGGGCCGTTGTCCGACCTTCAGGTGCAGATCACTTGCCTGGGTTTTGACAGCAATCCTGAAAAACTTATTTAACTCCGGCTCATGGCCGGGATTTTTGTGTGTACTAATAGGTTGTTCCGTGGCCATAATTTAGCACTCACCCTAAAGTTTATAAACCCATACTCATAGAGGTATTTATATTTAGTATTTAGCCCCTAATTTCACAGATGGGGCTTTTTACACTTCACTATCGGCTATCCACAGCCGTATTATACCATATTATAAGGATTTGCTGCAGATTGTCAACCTTGATGCTTTGGCAATAACCGATTTTTAACGCAAATCACAAAGGATTTCTACTGGTTACAGATACTCAGCTATTTGTCTGTTTTGCCACTTTCCGGTTATTAATTAGTGAATAAATCAAAGATGTTTCCGAGCATGCTGGACGAAGTCCTGTAGATTTCAGTGTATTGGCAGTTTGTACATGTTACGGTTGTGAAGCGTTTTGACTGCACATCGAATATTTTACTCAGGAATCCGCCTGCAGCACGAAACTCACCGACATCACATTGAGTATTTCTGCATTTGGGACAGGTGTAATTAAATTCCTGCATAACTTCATCTCCTTACTGTACAAGCAGCAGCGTCAGAGTCATATAAATCGCAACGCTTATCGAGTCGTTTGCGGTCGTAACTAATGGGCCGGCACTTATGGCTGGGTCTATCCCGATTCGGCGGAATAAAAACGGCAGAAATAATCCGAGCGTTGTGGAGACCATTATTGCCGAGAACATAGCCGTGCCGAAGGCAAAGATAAGCCGCATAGGCGCTATATTCTCTGAAGGCGCTTTGGAGTTAAGTAAAACAGCACAGGCCAGGCCGCCTAATATCCCGCAGCTTAACGCCACTAAAAGAGCTATTCGCACTTCACGATTAAAAACCTGGCTTAATTTCAGTGCAACAAGATGGCCCGTTGCCAGGCCGGAAACGACAATAGCCGAGGTCTGCAGCCCCGCGTTACCGCTGATGGCGGCAATCATAGGCACGAAAGCAACCGCTGCCACATAAATCAGGCGGTTATTGTGCTCGAAGAACATCATAACTAAAGCGGTTACCCCTGTACCGATTAGGCACGGCAAGAGCCATGTCATTCTGACTCGTGCGGCGTGAAAAACAGATATTTTGTCCAGCTCGTCGGCGTCCGTACCAGCCATCGCATATATATCCTCAGCAGCTTCTTCCTCTGCAACCTCGATGATACGGTCGGCAGTGATTCGGCCGATGAGTTTATGGTTTTTATCGAGAACCGGTGCGACAATCAGGTCGTTTTTACTAAATATGTTTCGAACTTCCTCCTGGTCGGCATCGGCGGTAACATAAATGGTATCAGGGTCTATCAGACTGCTTATCTTTGTGTTTTCGGGGCTGGTCAGCAGCAGCCGGATACGAACATCACCGAGGAATCTGCCGGTTTTATCTACAACATAGACGGAAAAGAAATCTTCATCGATTTCGGCGGCGCGGATTTTACTGATGGCCTCCGCGACGGTAGCATTTTCAGGGACGCTTATCAAGACAGGGTCCATAATTCCGCCTGCCGAGTCTTCGGAGTAGCTCATCAGTTTTTTAATCTTAGCTGACTCGGCTGGTGCTATGCTCTTAAGCAGTTCCCTGCTTTCTGCATCGGAGAGTTCGGCAAGCAGGTCGGCGGCGTCATCGAGGTCAAGCTCGGAGACGATATTCTTTACCTCATCGTCTTTGAGTAGTTCGAAGATTTCTGCTCGCCTGGCCTCATCAACCTTTTCCAGGACTTCCGCAGAGACTGATTTGTCCAGCACATCAAAAATGGCGCGTCTCTGCTCATTATCGAGAAGTTCCACGATTTCAGCGATATCGCTTGCTCGCTGCTCGCCGAGCAGCCGGCTCAAGGCTTCAGGTTTGTCCACTCCGAGCAAGACCAGAATCTGCTGCAATAGTTGTTTTTGTTCGTCCAGCATTTTCTATTGATTATTTCCTACTGATTATTTTTTAACTCCTGTCTCGCTTGTCCGGCAAAGACGGGAGCGAAGCTGAGTGATTAGACACCTTAGCTCACTTTAGACACTTTAGGCACTTTAGTTCACTTTCTTGAATAAAGTAACCCAATTTTCTCTATCAGGCAACAATTTTATATATTCGCTTACGATACTTCCAGCGATTCCTTATCGTTTAGCCCCCGAATTTATTCGCCGGTTTTCCTTATCATTTTGCACCGCTTTATTTAGCCCCCAGACCTGTGCTGGGGGGGGGCGTTATATTTACCGCCGCAATTTATTGCGGAATCCACAACGAGATACGCTTCACGAGCTGAGAACCACGCAGTCCCCATATCCTTGTTATTGTGCCTTGTTGACCAAAGCGTGCTTCATCGGCAAACCATACTTCTCGAAGGGACTTGAACCCTTCTCAACCTTCGGATCGACAGGCCGATAGTCCAAATTTAAGTGACTATTTGTAAATGCCGATAAAAAAGATGGGAGGGCCGCGGTCTGCGACCCTCCCGGTCGGCATCATTGAGGATAAGGCAGGTTTCAGCGGAACCTCGCAAAAGGGTCGAAACTACCTGATGATGCCAATATTTCTTAACTGCCAACTAACAGCAGTCAGCATTCAGATTTTAAAGATTTGCAATCAAAATTTATATGGATGATAAGGCCTTATAGTAATGAGAAACTGGCTATAGTCTTGTCTGGGAAAAACTCATCTTGCCTCCGAACAAGTTTTTGCACAAGCAGCTTGCCGTCAGTAAAGTGGGCAATGACAGGCTGACCAAAACCCGCAAAACTTCCGGTGTTCACTACTATCTTGTCTGCAACTCGCCATACTCCTGCGCGATGTGTGTGACCAATAATTATGAACTTCACTCCATCTGCATATTGGGCTGTAAATTTCGCAGCCATTGAAGGCATCGTCTTCCATGTCTGGGCAATTGCCCATCCTTTACGGGGCTTTGCCAGCCACGATTGCAGCTTTTTTTTAATGCGACCTGTGAAAGAGCTGTTATTGTTTTCGCAGGAATTGCCCTTTGCAAGCTCAGCCGTAGCTTTTCGAGCGGAAGCCAATTGACCTTCCAACGTGCTGCGCAGTTCCTGTGGCATTTTCCGCAAAGCTGAATCCCTTGCCGCCAGATATAGGTGTGCCTCATCCCACCAAGGTGACATCTCAGGAAAGATTGCATCGCCGTGCGTTATCAAGATGCGCCCCTCGGCCAGCAGAAGATGTTTTGCGACATCAAGAAAATAGTCTGAATTGCCTGCAAGGAATACCGCCTCAGCACCATCCTTAGCACACTGTTCTGAAATATATGTCAGTATTTTTTCGGCACTCGTACCGTCGCTCGCTTCTCTCACGCCGACCGTATCACCGTTGAATACCACTGTCCCTGCTGCGGCCCACAACCGGCGAAGCCCGTCAATCTGCCCCTTCCACCCGTTAGTGCTCTTAACGTGTACATCACTGATAATCACAACGGGTTCTATATATTGTTTAATGGTCATAGTTAATCGTTAGTGACGCTGAATCCTTAATAAGGCAATCTGCTGTAAAGAAGACCCTCTACAGTGTTACAAACTTTCAAGCCACCAGTTGCTCAAGGTTGCAAAGTCGAGAAAATCAACGTTGCCGCTACGATCAATGTCGGCCCCGCCGCACCAGTCGTAATCACTGCAACCGTCCTCAAACCAGCGTGTGCAAAAATCAGCAAAGTCATTGAAATCCACGCCGTCATCGCGATCCAAATCACTAATCAGCGGAAGAGCCTGCAGCGTTTCTCCCACATAGACATGATAAAATGCACCACCATTCCAGATATGCTCGTAAATGCGGCCATCTGAAGCTACGCCATAAATCAACGCGTCCTGGCCGTTACGAATACCTGATTCGTAGCCTGCGGCCAAGATTGACCGCGTGGCAGCAATTAGTCCTAATGTACTGAAGATTGTATCCTCAGTATAACCCGCAAGCTGGGGGCTGCCGCCATATGTGTGATCGAATCGCCAGTAAAAACTTCCAGGGTAAGTCTCTCCCTGCGGAACCTGGTGGCCAGCTAACATGTCAGCTAAACCATCCACAGATACCTGATACCAATACGAATTTGCGTCGGCAAAAGGATTTACCTGGGTATTATCCATAGGCCCGGTCTGCGCCAAAGCCCAGACTGCTACGCCCAGGCTCTGCACAGGATAAGCAGATAGACCATCTTCGACAGCCCCCAGACGCCAGATCAATACATCTCGCCATATATCCTTGTCATTCGCTTCCACGTAATATGCAGCGAGCACATGATGGGCAAGGTAGAAAACATCAGTTGAAGGATCGGAAAGGCTGAACCAATATGATATGTAATCCAATGTTCCGTTCGGCGTGTCCCTTACAGCCTGATAGTAGGTTTTCACATTATCAAGCCAATAGTTAGGGTCAGCAGAAACCGCACTTAACCTGGTCAGAGCATACGCCTCATCGCCCATGAAGTTGCCGCCGGAATAAGAGATTATAAAATCGCCCGCAAGTTCTGCTGCGGTTAGATATGAATCGGCCCCCATAATCCGATATGCCCTGACAAGCCCGGAAACGACAGGGCCGGTAAAGTCCGCTTCGCTCGGCCAGGAACCATCCGCCTGCTGCTGGGCTACCAAATGGTCCGCAGATGCCGTAATCGCCTGCTCAACCGTCAGCCCCATAGCTGTTCGAGACATAACCACCATGAAGACGAAAAAACCATAACATAATATTTTAAGTGGATTCTTCATTTTATCCATACTCCAAATTTAATCACAGATTTAACAGATTACAAAGATTTTTTTGAAAGAGGACACAGGAAACAGAAAACAGAATACAAATTTGAAATAGCCGTGAAAAAGCTCAAAGGGCACAAAAAATAAGAAGTTAACGGATAGTATTGTGGAGATAGCTATTAGTGGTTAGATGTTGGCAGTTAGCGGTTACGTTTTTTCTGTTTTAATCTGCAAAGGAACTTGAGGTCCTCGACATCTTTCGGTCGTCCCGCCGCCCGTTTCATCTTGATCAGGTCGTCAAGAGATGCAAACCAGACAAAAACATTGCCGAACTTAGCCTTTACCTTGTTTGTCCAAATACGATCAAAACTGATACCTTTGACAAACGGATGAATGTCAGTTTCAACTAAATATTGTCGTATCAGCACCTTTTTGGTAAGGAGATCATTAAGGGTTATATCAGAGACGTTATATCCAAATGACTTCAGCGCCTCGTGTGTCCGCCTGGCATTTGCTTCGCTGGGTTCGATAAACGATCAATATCGAGCGTTGCCCGCGAATATCCATGAACAGGAAACGCTGTTGCCCCGATGATTACAAATCGAACTTTATGTTCTTTTAACAACTTGAGTAGATTTTCGACGTCCATTTCGTTTCAGCAATAAGAGCATTTCACGGCTTTTCTGCAACATCATTTGAAACCGCTGCCGGGTGGTCAACGATGTCAAATAATCCAACTCAAAGGCGATTTCCTGACGCTCATTGGCTTTTTCCAGTTTTAAAACGGCCATGATAAATATTCCCAAATAATACCCGATTCAAATCACTCTTCTTCGATATAATACTAAAATCTCCACAGTGTACAAGAGAATTGAATAACACTTCATTCTACAGAGGTCAAAGGTGGTGTGCCTATTGTTTCTATAACCTTTATAATGCGTGATACACTTTTGGCCCTGCCGAAGTTTCTTTCGTAATATTCCTGTGCGCGTTTACCCATTATTTGCCGAAGAACCGGGTCAATTGCCATCTTCCTGATAGCCATAGCGACACCCTCAATATCTTCCGGCGGAACGACAATCCCTGATTGGCTCTTATTAACTATCATCGCTGGTTCGCAGTCAGACGGCCCAATGAATATTGTGGGACGACCCGCCGCAAGAATGCCGTAAATCTTACTGGGGACGATCACGCCCTGTGTTCCCGCTTTCTGCGAGACAAAGTGGATATCACCGGCGGCAAGAACGTCCCTGAGCCTGTATAGCGGTACAGGTGGGCGAAACTCTACCTTTTCAAGCTCTAATTCGCGGACGAGCTTCTTAAGCGGCTGCCGGCCTTTGCCGTTTCCTATAAAAAGAACCCTGAGATTTGCTTCGCCGTTGAGTTTACTAACGGCGTAAACAATGGTCTCAAGCTGATGACCAAGTCCAAGGTTACCTGAATAAATTGCTGTTATCATATTTGCCATCTCAAACAATTAAGAAACCGGATTTCAATCTGTCTTAAGCTGACGAACTGGCTCGCCGGGTACCCAGTTGTGAATAGTAACAACCTTATCACTCGGAGCACCCGCGGCCACAAGACGGTCGGTCATTACCTCACCCAGCGAAACGATACCTGATGAAGTTCTGTATAGATGCCTGCTTACCAGCGCCAGCACGCGATGCAGAATACTTTTTTCCTTCAGAAAGCCAAAAGCAACTGGCGCTTCGGGGTACAAATCCATTGTCCATAATACAAGCCGTGTTCCCTTGAGCCTGCGAAGAACAAGTCCGACAAGTGCGATAAATGGCGGGGTCGTAAGCGCAACGCAAACATCCATTTTCGGCAGCATGACGGCCTTACAAACGGCAAAAACGTAAAAAGAAAGATAATCGATTATTCTGCCTAAAGTATTTTTTCGGCCAAAGCCGGTAGCTTTTACACGATGAATGTAAACGCCTTCGATAATCTCTCTGGCAGGGAACGCAGTATCTGAGCCGCCATATTCACGCCGACTACATAAGACGTGTACGTTATGGCCCTTCTGGGCAAGCCCTTCGGCAAGGTCTGCCAGTAATTGCCCTGTGGCAGCCACATCAGGTTTATAGAACTGATTTAAAAGTAATATGCGCATAAGATACCTTTCAGTAGTCAGAAGTCAAAAAATAGGTATTGGACAGGATAACAGGATAGTCAGGAAAGACTAACCACAGATGAACGCAGATAAAACCAGATAGAAGTCATATTGAGCAAAGTCGAAAAATCTATTAAAAAGCTGAAAGCGAAGTTAAATGCAATAGTAAATAGTCGATAGCAAAGCGTAAATTCAAACCCCCAATCCCTTTTTCTTCCGCCGGAGTTCCTTACATGTTGCAAGGTTCTGGGTAAAGAGGAATATCTTTCCCACCAAGAATACAATCATACACGGTAAGCATTTTGCGTACACAAATATCCCAAGTATAGTTCTCTAAGATTAGTTCTTGGCCTTTTTTCTTCATTCCCTTGAGCTCTCCTGATGATTTAGTCAATAAGGTTATTAATGATTCGGCAACTGAATGCGAATTTGGCTGAGCCTCAATTGCTGCACCATTTTTTATTGCTTCAGGAAAATTACAGCCGGGTGTAATAATAGCAGGCAATCCGACAGCTAGTGCTTCAAGTATAGCCATGCTAAAACCTTCTGAATAACTCGGCAATATAAATGCATCAGCAACTCTCATCAAAGACATTTTTTTTTCGCCATATATTGGCCCTAATAACTTGATGGAGTCAACTAAGGAATTTTCTTGAATCATTTTCTTGACAATCAAGCCATAGCCTCGATTGTCTGGCCCTGCAATTGCAAGGATAACGTCGGGGTATTTGGAATATATTTTACTCCAAGCCCGGAGTAAAATATCAAGGCCCTTTTCTTTATCAAGCCTTGACATAAACAACAAGACTCTTTTATTTTTAAATTGTGGCCATTTATCATAATCTTCTTGGTCGGGGAAGTGCCCTTCATTAACCAATGCAGCATTAACTCCGTTTGGAATCACACAAACAGGTCCTTTGTACCCTGCAATTCTAAAACTTTTCACTTCCTGATCACATAAGGCATGTAGACAAGACGCATCTTTAAGCAACCGATTACCGATTAGCTGCATAAATATTTGTTTTTTCAGTTTCTTTTTTGCCATCCGCCAAGGTTCAAGCAGACCATGAGATCGGAAGAGCGTCGTGTAGGGAAAGAGTGTAGATCTCGGTGGTCGCCGTATCATTAAAAAAAAAAACACATATAC
>CAJVYN010000107.1 GCA_913009355.1 uncultured bacterium
CCCGATCTCAATCGCGTCAGCAAATGAATGAGACTCTCAGAGTCCAGACCATCGGCATCCTTGCGTGCTCCTTTTGGAAAGCCCAGGGAACGTGCGATTTCGTATATTAACGATTTCCTGGCAACCAAAGAATCCGGCTATATTCTCACCCATCAGTTTTATGTCCTGGAATGGGCAGAGCAAACCGGCTTAGAACTTCCAAAGCAACTTACAGACAAAAAGCCAAATATCTTAAAGCAAATACTTAGGGAGCAGTTGAAGAGCAAATCATTTTCTGACTTATACGCTGAAAGAGCAGCTACATTGTTGCGATTCGGAAAGCCAAAAGCTAAGGATGCCGCCAAGTGGATTGATACTATTGTAAATGCCCAATTGAAAGACGGCAATTGGCCGGTTTATTCCACGCTTCTGACCTATGACGGCCAGTCTGCGATAGTCACCCCACCTGCTTCTCACACAGCTGTTTTGTCGCTACTGGCATTACGAGTTTACATAAACGAGTATTACACTGTGGTTTTCAACTTTAAGCTCTAAATTTTCAGTTTTAATGATAAATACTGGAAAAACCTTCGGCTGAAGGTATAATTTTAGTGGTTTGCAGGTAATTAAGCAGTGAGGTATTGCCTATATTTACGGATGGGTATGGTTCCTGCGTGCCGGATTTTGCGGGCGTAATTCAGTGGTAGAATGTCAGCTTCCCAAGCTGGACGTCGGCGGTTCGAATCCGCTCGCCCGCTTTTTTTTATACCCCCCCCACCACCACCCTTCACACGGCTTGCCGCTTACTTAGGTGTGGCTGGCTTTGTGCCTAAAAGCTCCAACGTTTCCTTGATGACCGGAAGGGTAGTGGTTGTCACCTGAGGGTCGTAAAAATCGCCTGTAACCTCCATTCGTACTACACCTCGGCCGAGAACATCTGTCAGAGATTGCAGAATTGAAGGCTCTGCAGTGGCAAGCCGACGCCCCCTGGCAGTAAGAATCAAATTGAGGTTCCGGCTTTGCAGGTCCAGCCAGCCTGAGCCGTTAAAAGCCAACGCTTTGCCGGATAAATCGAACTGCTCAATGAGTAATTTGTTGTGCTTAATGTATGAATCAACGAGCATCCGGTCAAAGGCAAAGTGTTCCGGCTCCGTTAGTTTCAGTACGCTCAATAGCTTTGCCAGCGGTGAAAGTTTGCCCACCTTCATATCGCTTATTGCCAGTTTGAATCTGCCGATACGTGAGAAACTGTCGCCAACTGCGGTACTGATGCTCAACGAACCGCTCATTCTACCGCTGGTATCGTCATCGAATTTTGAATTTTGGGCTCTGAGTTTCGAGGCTTGAGTTGTGTCCGAAAGAAATTGTTTTAAGTCAATATCCTCAAAACCTATCTGTAGTAGATACTCCAAAGCCGCCTCGGTACGTTGTTTCAATTCAAATTTACCAGTCAATTTGCCGCCGTAACAATCGGCAATCAGGTTTTTAGTCAGCCAATTCCGCTGAGAGTAATCGTAATTGAAATCCGCTTTTAGCCCGGTTAAAGATTTGCCCTTAATCCTGAGACTGTCTGCGGTAAGAGCAATCCGGCCATTGCGGAAGCCGTCACCGGTTTTATACAAACCTTTTATTTGCAGGGCTGCGTCTATTTCAGTTATGGCTGGAGATGTGTTGAAATTACAGTCTCTGAATTTAACGGTCCCGGCAAAATCAACGTACCTTCCGTTCGTCTCTGCGTTGAAGATTTTTATATGCTCTAAATTCAAATCAAACCGGCCGGTAGGCGACAGCTTAAAGTAAAAATTCTGAATATTCTCAGGCAGGGCGGCGCCGAGACGCTCGTCGAAGAAAATGTCATTAGCGAAAAGTGAAAACCAGGCGTTGCTGAAAACATTATCAGCCAGCTCTATTTGGCCGTTTAGTTTTACGGTCGATGCGTTTGGTGTTACCTGGATATTATTGGCGGAGGTTGCAGTAATATCATCCAGCGTGATACTATCCTTTGTTATCGTCAGCCGGCCGGTGATATCCTTTAGCGGATAGGGAAACCATCTGAAGCTGGCGCTGTTACCCAGACAATCTACAGTTATCTTGTAATCGGGGCAATTATCTCTGCCGGCTCTGTTCAAATCAGCGATGAGATTTACCTTCCCTCTCGGCTGTGATTCGGAGACGATTTTTTTCAATGATGCCGGCAGCAGACTAAACAAATCATCGTTTAGCTCCGTCTGCTCAGTGGATAATGACAGGCAATAGCTGGGTTGTTTATCCTCCCTTTCCGGCCAAATTCGGCCGGAGAGTGAAACCGAACCCTGGCCATCCCGGCCGGCAAAGTGTTAGATATGTATCAAATCAGGCGTAAAAACAACACCTGCTGATATATCAGTAACAATCACGGAAGATTGATTTATTTTCAGGGGCTTCGCTTCTAATTTCGATGGTTCGACTCCGCTCACCACAGGAACTCTTAAGGAAGTTTTTTTCAAAGAGACCTCAGCGGTAAAACCTGCCGGGGCGGTATTTTCTGCAGGTGTAAAAATCTTTACCTGTGCATCGGCCAGCCCTGTCATATCCAGCTTGTCGTAGAAATACCTCTGCTCGGCTGAAAGACTGGCTGCCAGTGTCGAATCCAACGGGACATCCTCTGCCTTGATTGAAATATCATATATTGGCCGGTCTGTGCCGGTATTTGTTACTTTGCCGTTTAAGGTTATTTCCCGGCCGTCATATTTTGAAACCATATCCGAAAGAGTTACACCGTTGTAATCAAACAACAACGTTCCGGTAAGATTTTTTAACGGGTAAGGGAAACGCTGATACACAGCTTCAGCGCCAAGCAGTTCAACCGTCAAAGTCTTTTTTCTATCGGTTTGCGGCTGCTTTTCTGTGCGGTAATCTATTGCCGCAAGGCCTCTTGGCGAAAAAGCCGACCAGAGCTTCTTCTGTTTTGTGCTTAGCGCTCTATATAGGTCATTATCCAAAGCCATATTGTTACTGGTAATCCGGATTTGGTACTGCTTATTTGGGCCGAAATCCTTAAACCAGCCGCTAAGGATAAGCTTAACATCATTGTGCCTGCCGCGCAGACTGTTCAATGATACACTTTTTTCGGTAAAATCTATCCAGCCGGCTATGTGCTCTATGGGATACGGAAACTTGCGGTCGAGAATCGAAACATCCTTACAATGAATTTTTCCGACTAATGTACTCTCGTTTAGTCGTCCCAGGTTGCCTGAGGACTCAAGGTCAACCCAACAAAGTCCGGCGGGTTGATACCGGTTGAAAAATTTTCGCAAAGCGGTAAACGGTCCCCAGGTTTTCAGAAACGATTGGCTGTCGAAAGCCAATATATCGCCGACAACTCCCTGCGTGTATGACAAGTCTTTTACTTTGAGCTTCAGTGAGTAGGTATTGTTCCGGTCGTAATTCAATTCAGCGGCCATGACATCTATCGACCAGGCTCTCTCAATCGCGGGGATATCCGCTGACGAAATTCCGCCGGCAATTGTAACCCTGCCGGGTTTCCAAAACCCGGTCAGGGTGCTTTTGATTAAGCCGGCCCTTCCGGCTGTCGCTATGCTGAAGCTGTATCCGTTTTGCGTTTCTTCAGCGGGTCCGAACCTGGCGTCAAGAGGTACTGCCACAATGACCTTTGTCTGTTCGCCTGAGACTTTGCTGTATTGCAGCGTTCCTCTTTCGAGGCGAACAATGGGCATTTTCCCGAAGTTGCCTTTAGGGGCCTTTATTTCAATTGCGGCTATATTCCACCGGTCCGTGTCCAGATCGTATTGAGCGTCGAAAACAAAGTCGTTGACATCTATCTCTTTTAGCCGGGGCTGCAGCAGTAATAAGCTGCCTAACCGGAAGCGTGCGTACACCGTGCCGGCTTTTAATATTGCGTCGTCGTATTTCTGTTCCCTGTCAGCCCTGTTACTGCCGGCAGCAGGCAGGGGGCGGACTACCAGCTTTTCGATGGAAACTGAGCCGTCAAAGTTAAATTTAACAGATTCGGTTTCGATTTTTGTATTGGTAAGTTCGGCAATCTGGGCAATGGCAATTTGACGCAATACCCGAGGCATCAGGATAAAAACAAGCCATAAAGCGGCAACCAAGACCAAAGCTTTGATGAGCCAGCGGATTTTGGTTTTTAGTTTTGAGTTTTTAATTCTCAATTCTTAATTCTTATCGCCTTATCTGCAATATCCCGACGGCAATAAGCGCCGTCGAATTTTATTTTATCTACAGCTTCGTACGCTCTTGCCTTTGCCTCGCTGATGGTTTTTCCCAGTGCGGTTACGCCTAACACCCTGCCGCCGTTAGTAACGATATCGCCGTCTTTCTCAGCAGTGCCGGCGTGGAATACAACAACATCTTTGATTTTGTCGGCCTCGTCCAGGCCGGTTATTATTTTGCCCTTTTCATAATCGCCCGGATAACCGCCTGAAGCCATCACCACACAAACCGCAGGTCTGTGGTCCCACTTGAGGGTGATTTTGTCCAATTTGCCGTCGCAGACAGCCAGACAAGCTTCCAGTAAATCGCTTTTCAGTCGCATCAATATCGGCTGGGTTTCCGGGTCGCCGAAACGCACGTTAAATTCCAGTACCCTCGGCCCGCCGCCTGTAATCATAACCCCTGCATACAGTACACCCTTATACGGCGTGTCGTTGCGATTCATACCATCTACTATCGGCACAAGGATCTCCCGTGTGATCTTGTTCATCAACGGCTCAGTAACTACAGGAGCCGGGCTGTAAGCACCCATTCCGCCGGTGTTAGGCCCGGTATCGCCGTCGCCGATGGGCTTGTGGTCCTGCGATGATTCTAAACAATAAATGTTTCGACCGTCCACAAGAGCCAGTATCGAGGCCTCTTCGCCAAGCAGTTTATCTTCGACGATGATTTTATCACCCGCTGAGCCGAAGGTCTTGTCGCACATTATTTTTTCAGCTGCCAAAATGCCGTCCGCTGGGTCATCGCAGACAAAGACGCCTTTACCCTTTGCAAGTCCGGCCGCCTTTACCACCACCGCTTCGTCCCTGCTTGCGATATACGCCTTGGCGTCACTGAATCTATCGAAGATTCTGCCCTCAGCGGCAGAGATGGCAGCGGAGCGCATCAGTTGCTTTGCAAACGCCTTATCCGCTTCGAGCTGCGCAGCCGGCCCGCTTGGCCCGAACGCCTTTATGCCGGCCGCCTCGAATGCGTCAACCACTCCCGCTGCGAGTGGGTCTTCCGGGCCGACTACCGCAAGACCAATTCTGTTTTGTTTTGCAAAATCTACCAGCTTTTCGATATCGTTGACACCGATAGGGATGTTTTCCCCGCATTTGGCTGTGCCGGGATTACCCGGAGCGATATAAAGTTTGCCCAGTTTTTTCGATTGAGCCAGTTTCCAGGCGATTGCGTGCTCGCGGCCGCCACTGCCGATTAAGAGTACATCCACTTTGCTTGTTCCTTAAATTTTGGATAAGTTTTGAAATTATGGTTGCTGTACGCTAAATAACAATCTACCAGAGCCGGCTGTTTTGCTCAAGTTTTCTTTGAATTGAAGGAAAATTATGCTAATATATTAAAGAGGCTCTAAGTAACTGATATAAGTTTTGAGGAGGAAAAAATGAACAAAACAGGTGAAATGAACCCGAAAGAAGGATTCCATAACAGCAGACGTAAATTCTTACAACTACTGCCGGGCATAGGTTTGGGCTTAAGCGGCTTGCTGGCTGCGAAAGCTAACGGCGCAGAATATAAGGTAGATTTTAAGGTGTTAGATAAGAATGCCCGATTTGACGCCGATGGCAGTACAATAGAGACAGCATACAAACTCGGCTGTAAGTATATGGAAGACGACCAAAGTTGTGCACGATGTGTCGTGGCGGCATTGCAGGATTCCATCGAATTCATTCCGAAAGATGAGGGGCTGTTCAGAGCCGCCAGCTGTCTGGACGCAGGAGCGACCCCGACCAGGGTGGCAAGTTGTGGAGCATTTACGGGTGCAGGAATGGTTATCGGCTGGGTATGCGGTACGGAAGCATTCAAAGTTAAGAGTAAGCTGTCTCACAAATTGATTCGCAAAGTATATAAAAAATTCGATAAGGCATACGGAAGCGTGTTATGTAAGAATGTCAGAAAAGAAGTTAAGGGCGACTGTACGGAATTGGTGGGGGTGGTGTCGAGATGGACAGCGGAAATATTATTGAGCCAGTTCACAAACTACAAAGGAAGTTAAGCTGTGGAATTATCCTTGCAGATGAAATTGAGAATCGCTGCTGCGGTCGCTGCCGGAGTTGGCTTGGTAGGTTTTTTGGCCTGGCCGGTGGCGGCACCACCTGAGCCGTTCGGGGCTGTATCTGTGCTTGCCCTGCACCAGAGCGGTGCGGGGCTTGTCGGCGGCATAAGTTTTGGCGGTGCAATAACTCTGGCGATTTTGGCATTTCTGGCGGGCCTGCTGGCCTATTTTCTTTCCTGGCCGTACGGACGGGAAATCGGCGTTTTAGCTGTACCGGCTGGATTGGCCGTCTGGGCGGTGCGCTGCGGGGATATGGCCGGCCTGACGCAGCTAAATCCAACCCTGGCCCAGCGTCAAGAGCTTTTTGCATTGCTTAAGTGGGAACCGGTTTTCTGGCTGGCTATTGTGGCTGCTGGTTTTGCCGGCGTGCTGTTAGGCCGGAAAATCAGCGCCAGCCCTAACCCGAACAATCCCGAAGAAAAAGCTGACTCCAAGTCAAATATATACTTGAAAGCAGCGATTGCCGTGGTCGGCTCAGGTTTAATAGCCCAATTCTGCATCGGGATATTCGCTCAGGATATTAGAGTATTCGACAATAAATTAGGATCACTCGTGGCTCAGCCGGCTGTCGGACAGATAGTTTTTGCTGTGTTGGTTTCATTCGGAATAGCTGCCTTCGTGGTCAAAAAATTTCTCAACGCCAGCTATATCTGGCCCACAATTGCCAGTGCCTTCGTAACAGTTTATGTTGCCGCCATTTACGCCAGGCAAGATACATTGCAATACCTTGTTAAAAGTTGGCCGACAGTTTTTTTTCCAAATGCGGTCATTTCTATTTTGCCTGTGCAGATAGTGGCTTTTGGCGCATTGGGCTCGATTGCCGGCTACTGGCTGGCCGTTCGTTATAATTATTGGCGTGAATACGAAGCAAAATAGCAAATTGGGCGGGGTTTGGTAAATTTAGCACATCTTTTTTAAGGCTTTCTTTTTTAGATAAATGTGTATCTTTTAAGCAGTTATGCACACACCAGTCCCATAATCAATCTTCACGGTCAAAACAAAAGAAAAAATGGTTGTTTTCGGTCTTGGAATTAGCCGAAAATATAGTTGTGTTTGAAGAGTTACACTCTGATTTAATCAGGGGTTGAGTATTGTTGTTTTTGGACTGAGCCGTTTAGAACAACGGCATATAAAAGTGTTTGGCGAGCAGATGGGTGAACACTTAGCTGGTTCTTTTCGTAGAGTCTTAATAAGACCAACCCACAAAAGGAGTTGAGAATGTTGGTTTTGAGTAGGCAAAAAGATGAGTCGATTATGATTGGCGATGATGTCAAAATTACCATCGTCGATGTCCGCGGGGATAAGGTTCGTTTGGGTATAACGGCACCGAAGAGTATACCGGTTCATCGCATGGAAGTATACGAGGCGATTCAGCGCGAAAAGAGCGAGAAAAAGGCGAAGCAGCAGTAAGATTATCAAGCTGACAAGTCTGCTGTTATCAAATTTTGCACACCATTTTTTTGGACAACCATTTCAACAGCGTACATTGGAAATACTTTAGTTGGGTTTGATTATATGTGTGGTGGTGCGAGTGGTGATGAGCTTGACCATGTTGATATTAATTTAGCTACTGTAAGAATAAATGAGATAGGTGGTGGTACAGTCCACATTAATAATAGCATAACTTGTGTAACTAATGATTCTATTGATTTATATGATAATATGGTGTTTGAAGGAGTGGATGACACATCCATTATAAGACTTTCCGAAACCGCAATAGAAAGCAGCGAGAGTGGGATCGCATCCTTTGAACCAAATGAAGAACTTTTTATTATTGAGAATGTTGATCCTGTAAGTGGAAACAATAATATTACGATTAAAAATCTTTTTATAAATGGTTCTTGGCGTGAAAATCCGCATCATGTTGGT
>CAJVYN010000108.1 GCA_913009355.1 uncultured bacterium
AACGCTGGTTTTTGTTGTTTTTTTTTTTGTTTTTTTGTTTGTTTTTTTTTGTTTAATGATACGGCGACCACCGCGATCTACACTCTTTCCCTACACGACGCTCTTCCGATCTTGTAGCGTGGAAAGACCTTAAGCGGGAGCTCACCAAGGATGGTCTCCTATAATGTTGTTTTTAAGAAATCTGCAAGCCGTCAACTTAGAAAACTTTCTCCTGATATTGTAAAAAGGGTTGCTGTTCGGATAGATGACCTGGAAAATAACCCATTCCCTCATGGTGTTGAGCAGTTGAAAGTTTATCGGGATCCACCTATGTATAGGATACGAGTTGGGGATTACCGTATCCTTTACACTGTAGATGCTTCAACAAACACTATCACAATCTTTGGTATCGGTCATAGGCGTGAAATTTACCGCCCGTGAAATCGTTCATTTGAGATGTTCACAGCATAGGTTTGCGATGGCGATATAATCTTGCGGCCGGAGCTGTTCGGGGCGGTGTTGAGGGTTGATGGAACAGTGCTCAAAAATCTCAGGCCAATTGTGAATCTCTTCAAGCGCACCATTGGCCAGTTTGCTGCTGGTATTCACCATCTTGCGGCGATGGCCCATAAAAAGATTTACGACTTTGCTGAACAGTTCCATATTCTTAATCCGGCTTAACTTTTCCTCTTTGCGAACAAAACTTACCATTGCTGAATCGACCTGCGGCTGCGGCCAAAAAACCGTCGGCTTTAAAATTCTTTCTGTTTTTACATCGCCGGCGGCACTCATAAAAATACTCAGGATGCCGTAATCACCGCTGGCTGGCGCCGCTGTCATTCGCTCGGCCACCTCCTTCTGGACAGTAACATACATACCGTCCGCTGTAACGTCAGGGCTTGTAATCAAATTCAGCATTACGGGGCAGGCGACATTGTAAGGCAGGTTTGCAATCAGCAGTACACGGCCTGGGTATTTTTTGCGGGCTGATTGCAATGCGACTGTAACGATTGGGCTGATAGTGTTTTTGCTCTCTAAGATGTCGGTGTTAATGATATCGACATTTTTTTTCTCGGCAAGTTGTCTATGGGCGATTTCGGCTAAGGTATGGTCAAGCTCAACGGCTAAACAGAAGCCCGCTTTCTCGGCTATCGCTTCGGTTAGAGAGCCGGTGCCGCAGCCCACCTCGAGTATGATGTCACCCTTGCCGATGTTCGCAGAATCTATGAGCAGCTGCATCAGATTCAAATCAATGAGGAAGTTCTGGCCGAGACGTTTGTTTGGCCTGACGCCTGCCGATGTAAGCAACCGCTGAATTTGATGTTTGGTATGCATCTGTTTAGACTTCTGCTCGTGTGTGCCGGCGAGCCTTTTTCGTTGCGGCCATCTGGATAGCTGTGGTTATGGCTAATTTCATACCGGCTGGGTCGGCAAGGTTTTTGCCTGCGATATCGAAAGCTGTGCCGTGAGCAGGCGATGTTCTGATAATCGGTATGCCGATAGTAACATTAACCGCTCTTTCGAAGGCGAGCAGTTTTACGGGAATCATACCCTGGTCGTGATACATTGCGACCACAGCGTCGAATTCGCCGTGAACAGCACGCAGAAAAAGCGTGTCGGCTGGGAATGGGCCGAGACAGTTTATTCCCACTTCCTGTGCTAACAAAATCGCCGGTGAAATTATCCGCTGTTCTTCATCGCCGAACTGGCCGGCCTCGCCGGCGTGTGGGTTCAGGGCGGCAACGCCGATTTTCGGATTGTCGATATGAAAGTATTCCTTCAAAGCGGTGTTTAATAAATCTATCGGCTCGAAGACACAGCCGATTTTGAACTTGTGCCGAACTTCAAACAACGCTTCGTGAATTGTTGCCAGAGCCAGTTTTAACGGGCCGGCAATGAACATCATCGCTTTTCGCCTGGATTTGCAGCGGTCGGCTAACATTTCGGTATGGCCCGGCCATTTTGCCCCGGCCAGCTTCCAGCTGGTTTTATTGATTGGCGCTGTTACTACCGCATCTATAATGCCGGCCTTGGCGGCATCGACGGCATCGAGGCAAAACCGGATTGACGCCTCGCCGGAGTCCCTGCTGGAACTTTTGAGCCAGGGGGGGGCGGAGTACTCATCGTAGTCGGCTACGATGACTTTATGCGGATAATCTATGCTGATTTTTTCGTGCTGATACCGGCCCCAGAACGGTTCAATCTCAGCCCTGTCGGCGGCGTAACAGAGATGCTCGTTCATACCGAAAATAATAAATTTTGCAGCCCTGCGTATGCTTGCCTCAGCTAATGCTTTTACAACGACCTCGGGGCCGATGCCGGCGGGGTCGCCCATCGTTATACCTATAACCGGCTGGTCAGTTATCGAGTTGCTGCCGTTTGGTTTGTTCATAGTAATTGCAATTTATATAGAAGCCGTTGGGCGATTAAATCAAAAACCCAGCTCCTTTAACTTCTCTACTGTTAGCTGCCCGGCTTGCGGCAGAATCTTTTCGAGCTGTCTTTTTACCGTCTTTACGATTATATCAGTTTCGATATTGACGCTGTCGCCCGCTTTTGCTTTGCTTAATGTGGTTTTCTGCAAGGTTACAGGTATTACGGCAACGCTGAAACTGTCCCGGCCCAAATCGGATATCGTCAGGGAAATTCCGTCAACAGCGACCGAGCCTTTAACTACCATTTGCCCGAGCAGTTCCGGCTCGGCGGTAAATTTTATATTGGCAAATTGACCTGCCTTCTCAATCGACTTAATCGTTGCTGTGCCGTCGATATGGCCGGCGACAAAATGGCCGTCGATACGGCTGGTGGCTTTTAATGCTCGTTCGATGTTGACCTGCGAGGCCGGCTTTAATCCGCTCAAAGTTGATTTTTCAAGCGTCTCGCCGCTTATGTCAAAGCCGGCAAGATTGCCTCTAAGTTCGGATACGGTCAGGCAGACGCCGTTTATAGCTATACTTTCGCCGATTTTGATTTCGTTGGCCGACTCGCCTAAGTCTATGCTCAGACGCATCGCAGACTCGCTTCGGCGAGCCGAGGTTATCGTGGCAACTGTTTCTATCAGGCCTGTGAACATTTAAAATTGACTGTTGACTATTAATTATTGTTTATTTATCATTGAATCGTCAGATGTCAATTATCGATTATCAATAACCAATAATCAATCTAAAAATGAACATGTTTTGGCTGAAAATAGCGGGGCTTGTGATTGCAGTTGCAGGTCTGATTGTTGTGGTGGGTAAATTTACCGGCCCTAAGCAGGCCGGTAAACCTGAGCAGAAGACCGTTCAGGATATGTGGGAGCAGGACGAAAAAAGATTGCGAGCTGAGCCGAAGGTGCAGCAGCCCACAACGAGAGAGCAAAGGCCAAAGACAATTGAGCCGGACAGCCCGCAATTCAAAGAACTTGACATAGAAGATAAAGTGCGGGCTGAGAAGCTCTTCGAGATGGCCCTGTTTGAAAGAAAGAAAGGCCGACTGCCCGGTATGGGATTCAAACAAATGGTTGATTACTGCCGTCAGATAATCCAGGAGTATCCGGACAGCATCTATGCCTTCAAAGCCAGGAGAATGCTGGCTGATATACCGCGACGATACCGGAAACAGTATAATATTACCGAAGAAGAATTGAAAGTTAAGAGATAGGCGCAAGCAGAAAGAAGAATACAGAACACAGGACACAGAAGATATGAGCAAATACTAAATCCTAATATCTAAACTCTAAACAATATCAAAATCCGAAATTCAAATGTTCAAAACACTGTTGTTTCGAATTTGAGAAATTTGGTCATTTGAATTTGCCTGCCCTCCGTAGCCCGCAGGGCGAAGGACGGGTTTAGGATTTAGAATTTAGTGCTTAGGATTTTAAGATATTTAGTGGCTTAGTACCTTAGTGTTCTGTTACTTGTAATTTGAGGGGCTGTCATTGCGAGTGAAGCGAAGCAATCTCAAATCTAACGGTTGAGATTGCCACGGCCTTTCAGGCCTCGCAATGACAATTAGTGTCTTGGTGGCTTAGTGGCAAAGAAATTAAAAGAGGCGATAAATGTTAACTGCTAATATACCTGTAATTACGATAACAGCAGGCTGTCTGCCGGAAGCGTGGGAGAAAGCTGTGCTGGCGGTTTGGGATAATGGGCTGGAAATTAAAACACAGTACGATAAGCCGGAAGATAAGCCGAGCAAAGACGCAACGGTTGTAATTACCGTTGCAAACCCTTTCGCTGAGCCGAGAATTCATAAGAATTTCCCCGGCGGGCCGGCTGAACTCGAAGCGTACCGGCAGGAAGTAGTCAACGGTATTCACGACCACTGGATTGATGCCGCTGCGGGCAAATGGACCTATACATATCACGAACGCCTGTTCGCATACTGCCCGGTAGAAAATATACGCAGCGCTGATTCGCCAAAGCCGTTTAAGAAAGTTGACCAGATTCAGTATATTATCGATTCACTCGCACAAACAGCGCATACCAGAAGAGCACAGGCGATTACCTGGATGCCCACCGCTGACCCGCAAACAGACGACCCGCCCTGCCTGCAGAGAATATGGTGCCGGCTGATTGCCGACGAAACAGGCAAACTGACGCTTAATATGAATACGCACTGGCGAAGCAGAGACCTGTATAAAGCATGGTTTATGAATGTCTATGCACTGACAGACCTGCAAAAAATTATCGCTGAGGCAATCAGTAAAAAATTAAATGAGCCGGTCACAGTCGGAAGGTATGTGGATATAAGCGATTCGCTGCATATCTACGGCAGTTACTTCGACGAGGCCGTTGCTGAAATTGAAAAGATGCGACAAAGCCCGTTCGGCCAGAGAGCATGGGAAAGTACGCATCCGGCTTTTGAAATGATGACGAAAGAGGCCAGAGAAAAGCTGGAGCAGGACCCGGACTGGTATGCAAAAGGCAATTGAGAAGGTAGAATACAGGACACAGGACACAGGACACAGAAGATATGAGCAAATACTAAATCCTAATATCTAAACTCTAAACAATATCAAAATCCGAAATTCAAATGTTCAAAACCGGCTTGTTTAAGAGTTGGAACATTTGGTCATTTGGATTTGTTTAGGATTTAGAATTTAGCGCCTTGGTGGCCCTGTGCCTTAGGTGTTGGCGGCAAAGAAAATGAATAACGAGCAGCGAAATATGACTTTAATCGTTAACGGTGAAAAAATTGAAGATTCTCTAATACAGCAGGAAGCTGAACGCCTGAGAGCGCACTATGAACAAGTGTTCAGCGACAAGGACCCTAAAGAACGGGAAGTGCAACTGCTTGACTGGTCAAGAGAGAATGTGATTGAAAAAACGCTAATCGAACAGGCGGCAAAAAAAGACAGCAGAAAAATAACCGACGCTGAAATAGAAACTGCTTTGGCGGAAATGAAAAAACAGTATGCAGGAAATGAGCAGTTTGCCGAAGAGCTTGAAGCTGAGGATGAAGAAAAAATAAAAGAGAGCATTGAGCTGCAAATGAAAATTGAGCGGATGCTGCAGGAGGCCTGTAAAGATATTCCTGAGCCGTCGCAAGAAAACGTCTTAAAATTCTATGATGAAAACAAAGAACAATTCAAATCCGCTGAGCAAGTAAGAGTGGGCCATATAGTAAAACATATAAACTGGCAGGTGGACGAAACGGCTGCGCATGACATCATAAAAAAAGCACAGGATGAATTAAATAACGGTGCGGTTTTTGAAACGCTGGTAACAAAATACTCCGACTGCCCTGATAACGGCGGAGACCTGGGCTATATTACAAAGGGACAAATGGTCGAAGAGTTCGAGGATGTGGTTTTCAATCTGGGGCTCGGAGAAGTAAGCGGTGTTTTTCGCACACGCTTCGGATTTCATATAGCTAAACTCTACGACAGAAAGCAGGCGGTTGTGCAGAGTCTCGAAGAAGTAAAAGACCATATTGTCAGCGAACTTCAAAAGCAGATGCGGAGTAAGGCGGCCGATGAGTTTGTGGACCGGTTGAAAAGCAAAGCTAAAATCGAAGAAGTATAAAAGCTGCCCCGATTTAAATCGGCAATCAATTTGTCCCTTTGCGAATTTTATGTTAGACTTTATACAATTAGCGGACAGAATTTTTTGAAGAAAACTTTGTGGGGGGCATATAAGTTTCTTTCTGGGTTGGCCCCTGCGTCCAAGGCGCAGGGGCTTTTTTTACTTGTATAGGAATTTGTTTTTTTGACAGGATTTACAGGATAAGGCAGAAATAAATACCAATAAGAAATCCCGTTAATCCTGTCAAAAAATCTCACCGACCTGCTGCGATAATCGCAGTACGGCGAGAGGCGGTTAAGTTTATAAAAAAAATTCACCGGCGGAAGAAGCTGTGAGTTGTTTTAGTTTTTTCTCCTTAATGCTTATCCAGCCACGAATTGGGAACGGCTGAAATAAAATTTAACAGCTTCCTATCCGGACCAATTACGGAATTTTACAAGATTTTTTTTGACATACTATATGTTGGGCTTAAAATGAGCGTCAGCGGCGAGATGTAGCATTAAATTAAAAAAGTGTAAAACTCAAAATTAAAAACTCATACAGCACAACGGAGACCTGAAACGGGTTTGAGTTTTACGCTATACCTTTCATTTTTTAATATTTGAGCGTTAAGTTTGCGATGAGATGTCCTTTTTGCAAGGAGGATCGGGATAAAGTTGTTGATTCGCGTTCGAGCGAAGCGGGCAGAGTAATCAGACGCCGACGGCAGTGCATGGCGTGCGAAAGACGCTTTACCACGTATGAAAAGATAGGTGAGCATTTTAAGCTCTGCGTGGTGAAAAAAGATAATTCCCGAGTCCCCTACGACAGAGATAAAATCATTGGCGGTCTGCAAAAGGCCTGTTACAAGAGAGAGGTCCCGGTAGAGCAGGTTCAACAAATAGCTGATAAGGTCGAAGAGGATATATTCCGCAGCTTCGATAAGGAGGTTTCATCAACTTTTATCGGCGAAAGTGTAATGAAGCATCTTCGCGGCGTTGATAAGGTTGCGTATATTCGTTTTGCAAGTGTCTATCGTGACTTTAAAGATGCGGATGAGTTGATTGAGGAAGTCAGTCAGGTTATTGCCGAAGGTGAGCATAGCGGGCAGCCAAAACTCTTCGATGGCTGAGATGGAAGCAATGAAGGCGCAGAGAAAAAAAGAATACAGGACACAGGAGACAGAATACAGAAAAAACTTAGCCACGAATTAACACGAATAAAATTAGTGAAAAAAAACAGTGTAAATCAGTGTTAATCTGTGTCAAAAAAAAAGACAAAAATTTATCGCTGAGAACGCTGAGAGAAAAAGAATACAGGACACAGGAGACAGAATACAGAAAAAACTTAGCCACAGAGAATTTTTAGATGGGATAGCTATCTTGTTAATCCTGTAATCCTGTCAAAAAGAAATAAACAAATAATCATTTATCATTTGAAACGGACTGTCATTGTGAGGAGCGCAGCGACGAAGCAATCTCAAATCTAATGGTTGAGATTGCCACGGCCTTTCAGGCCTCGCAATGACATTTAGTGGCCCTGTGCCTTAGGTATTGGTGGCACAGAAAATTAAAAAGAAGTTTAGCCACGAAAGTACGAAGAAATTGTTTGTCGCGCAGGGAGGCAAAAGGGTGGGAATGAAATGGCAGCTTAAAGTCGTAAAGACAGACGGCAGCGTCGAGGAATATCTGCACACCAAAGTCATAGGTACTATCAGTAAGGTTCTGGCACAGAGTGGACAGGCCGACATCTCAATCGCAGAACAGCTTGCTGAAGCGGTAACATATTTTCTTTATCACGAAAAACTGTGCCGTAGTGTCACCAGCAGTGAAATTTTCTCTGTAATTAAAGCGGTCCTGGCAGCTACCAGCTATGGAGATGCAGCGGTTGTGCTGAATGAACATCATTTTGAGCGTAAGCTCAAACGCAGCAGAGTTGAGGTTGTTTCAGTTAATATTTGCGAGCTGGCGGACGCTGAATTGTTGTGCAGAACTGAAGAACCGGACGGCAGAAGTAGATGGGACAAGTCAATAATAACCGACGGCCTCGTAGCCAGGTACGGCAAGATCGGAAGAGCGTCGTGTAGGGAAAGAGTGTAGATCTCGGTGGTCGCCGTATCATTAAAAAAAAAAAAAAGAAAAATAAAAAATGAAAAAGTCCTTTGATG
>CAJVYN010000109.1 GCA_913009355.1 uncultured bacterium
GGCAGGCAAGCGATGTTGTGTTATCAGGAACGCGACTGTTCGGACGTCACTCTGCTAGGTTGTGCAGTTTTTTTTTTTGTCTTTTGTTTTTTTTTTTTCAAGCAGAAGACGGCATACGAGATAAAGGAATGTGACTGGAGTTCAGACGTGTGCTCTTCCGATCTTTTTTCGCCTTGAACAAGTAAGGGTTTTTTTTATTCAAGACACCTTTTAAATTTATCGATTGCAAAGAACTTAGTTTGCTTTGATGAAATATCGAAATGTTTTTATTTACAAAGTCGTTGATATCACCAATGTTTAGCTTTTCCATTTGAAGCTTCCCTGTACCAATAGATTTTTTAGTTTTGCTTCTGCCATATCGCAGTACTCTTGGTTACAATCAATGCCGATGTATCCCCGCTCCAGATGTTTTGCAGCTACAGCGGTAGTGCCTGACCCCACGAAAGGGTCCAATACGACATCGTGTTTCTCCGTAAAGAGCTTTATAAACCAGGAGGGTAGAGCCAAGGGAAACACTGCACTATGATTCCTATTGGAACATTCAGTAGCTAAATGCAGTACATTTGTAGGATATGCCATATCTCTGCCAATCCAGTTGGAAATATTCTTTCCAAAACCACTCTTTACTTTCGACTCATCCCGGCGTTTATCAGCTTCGCTTAACTTCCTCAGCCGGGTTTTAGCCCACTTACCAGTTGGAACCATTACCGCTTCCTGATACATATTAAACTTCTTCTGTTTGTTAAATTGAAGACATCTTTCCCAGGCATCCCTGAATCTGTTTGGCCATTTACCTGGATAGCAATTTTTCTTGTGCCAAACAAATTCCTCTGTCCAGAACCATCCCTGCTCTTTCATTTTCAAGATAAGCTCAATAACATAGGTATGCCTTTCTCCGTTGATAGCTTTTTCCTTTATATTCAGTATAAACGTGCCGGTTGGTTTCAGTACTCTCAAGAATTGTTCCGCTTTCGGCAAAAACCAATCGACATATTCGTCAGGATGTATTCCTCCGTACGTATCCTTACGACACTCTACGTATGGCGGAGACGTAAAGACCAAATCGATACAGTTATCGGGAAAGTCTTTCAATACTTCTTCGCAATCACCGCATATTATTGAATCTGCTGGAAGAGTCTTAATCATAATTGACTTGAGAAATTAAAATACCTATCACTAATTGTTAGTATAAACCAAACAGCAACAAAATTAAAGCTTTACAAAGCTGGATTATTTCATTTTCGTTGTTATATGGTTTAACAGTCCGCCGGCGTTGATTATCTCAAGCGCAAAGTCGGGCAGCGGGTTAAATTTAATATCAATACCGGCTGTCTTGTTTTTAATCAAGCCGTTTTTATAATCAATTTCCAACTCGTCGCCATCGCTGATTTTTTCAAGAGCCGCTGGCAGCTCAATTAAATAAAAGCCGTTGTTAATGGCGTTTCTGTAAAAGATTCGGGCGAAAGATTTTGCGATAACGGTCTGGACACCTACTGTGCGAATGGCCCAAACGGCGTGCTCTCTGGACGACCCGCAGCCGAAATCCTCGCCGGCAACTATGCAATCGCCGGCTTCAACTTTGTTGACAAAGTCAGAATCTAAATCCTCGAGACAATGCTTCGCCAGCTCAGCCCGGTCATCGGTATTCAAATACCTCGCCGGCATAATCTCATCGGTGTTTATGTGGTCCCTTTTATATACGTGTGCCTTTGCCATAATCATCCTTTTTCTAACCACGGATTACGCGGATTTCACGGAATTTGTATTAATTAATCTTTTGACTTCTAAAGAGCTACAGCCAAAGTTGAACACCAATCCCAAATTCAAGCCGGCAGCTTTCAAATAATTCAGTACCTGCGCTCTTTCAACATCAGATATCTTCTTGATTGCCTTCAACTCAATAATAATCTTGTCATGTACTATAAAATCACAAACAAACTGCTTAGCAAGTCTGTTTTTATAGAAAATCTCGATAGATTTTTGCCGTTCACATGGTATTTTTCTCAATCCAAATTCAATTGCGAGGGCTTCTTCGTAGCCGCTTTCAAGAAATCCGGCACCAAGAATTTTGTGTACCTCTATCGCGGCGCCGATAATAGGCCGTGTTAATTCAGAATAAATCAAGTCATTTTCAGCCAAGTTTTATGCCTTTTTTAATTCCGTGTAATCTGTGAAATCCGTGGTTAAATATATCCTCTTGGGTCGGTTAATTTTCCTTCTATTGCGCTTGCCGCTGCGGTAGCAGGGCTGGCTAAATAGACTTCACTTTTCGGGCTTCCCATTCGGCCAACGAAGTTTCTATTTGTTGTGCTGATGCACTTCTCACCGGCAGCTAAAATACCCATAAAGCCGCCCAGGCACGCTCCGCAGGTTGGCGCTGAAATTACACAGCCGGCATCGTAAAATATATCAAACAATCCCTCGTCCTTGGCCTGTTTCCAGATTACCGGTGTAGCAGGTACAATGAGGGTCCGAATGGCAGCTTGTTTTCCTTTGAAGATTTTTGCGGCAATTCGCAAATCCTCGATTCGCCCATTCGTACAGCTTCCGATATACGCCTGGTCCATCGCTTTGCCGGCACACTCGGTGATTGGGACGCCGCCACTCGGCAGGTGCGGCAGAGCGACCATCGGCTCAATTTCAGCACAGTCGAACTGCTCAACACTGATATATTCAGCGTCATCATCGGATTCATAAACGGTGTAATCTGTTTTGTCTTTCAAGTGCTCGTCGAGATACTGCTTTGTTACATTGTCGAAGCCGATTATGCCGTTTTTCGCACCGGCTTCGATGGCCATATTGGTTATGGTCATTCTCGCTTCCATCGACATTTCAGCTAACGCCGGGCCGACAAATTCCATCGCCCTGTAAAGTGCACCGTCAACGCCAATTCTTGCAATTACAGCCAAAATTACGTCCTTGCTATAGACTCCGTGGCTGAGCGAGCCGGCCAGAACGAATTTTATCGAGGCCGGCACCTTGAACCATAACTCGCCTGTCGCCAGCGCAGCGGCCAGGTCGGTCGAGCCGACGCCGGTACTGAATGCCGCAAAAGCGCCATAAGTGCAGGTGTGTGAGTCGCCGCCGATGATTACTTCGCCGGGGCGAATATGGCCCTGCTCGGGCAGCAGTGCGTGACAAACGCCGGCTCTGCCAAGCTTGTAATAGTGTTTTATGTTGTGACGTTTTGCCCAATCATCGAGGCGCTTGTGCAGCTCGGCGCTTTTGATGTCCTTGGCCGGCTGAAAATGGTCCGGCGTTACAACAATTTTTTCTCTGTCGAATACTTTGTCTATTGCCTTCTCAGCGAGCATCGAAATCGCCGGCGGCGTAGTAACATCATGGCACATAATTATATCGATGTTTGCGTTGATAAGCTGGTCGGGGACAACTTTGTCTTTACCTGCTGCTTTCGCCAATATTTTTTCAGTAATCGTCATAGCCATTTCGTGTCTCGCATTTCGTATTGCGTATATTTTCTTTTTCTATCCGCCCGCCGTGCCAACGCCCGTCGTGGCAGGCTAAACGCTGCCCGCTATACGCTATTTTGAGGCAGTCTAACACAGAAACCAGCCAGAAAAAAGCAAAAAGTAAAGGTTAAAAGGTTACGGAGGACAAAGAAAATTTGTGATTAGTAGGACTGCGTGGGGCATACCCCCACCCTGAAAGTCTTATGTGCTAAGACATTGATCCTCCGCCCGGTTTCGAAGTACTTCCCATCATCTCGTATAGTTCGTTTGGTCATCTGTTGTACAACAATATTGCGGAATCGTTTCTTGTGTTCTTTATTATCAATGCATCTTAGAAATGGCACAAGACAAGGCCAATCAAAATCTTCGAAATAGGCAGCAAAAAGCTCTTTTGCTATCGTTTCCCTAAGCACACAAAAGAGGTTTGCACAATTACCATCTCCAGCAAAGTTATAGCGAACAATTCCGTTTGGTTTCAGACTGCCAAATATGTTGTGCAGCAGTCTCTTGTGGTTCTTAACCCAAGTCTAAAATTGCTTCATCACCTGTTAGCTCCAGTTCAGAAATTAACTCCCTACCCATGGTTTTTTGATGTTTTGATGCTCGTTTATATTTCTCGCCATCAAATTCAAACACCATATTTGCATTCCTACAAGGAAATTAACCGTATGCTTTCAAAAAAAATGTGCTATTTATCTGACTTTTAATCAAGACTTTTTCGGTGAAAACTTGTACGCCTTTTTGTGGCTAAAATGCTCTGCGTTTTATCTCTATTACCCTCTGCGGCTTCAAGGCCTTATTCTTATCCTGTCCTCTTCAACAACCCATAGATGCTGCTCTATCGGCTCTTTAGGAAATAGCCGAATTACCCGTTGAAGAACCTCGAGCACATGGGGCTTATCCTGTCGGTTCAATCGCATTACAATAATTCCGCAGAATCTATCAGGAGGATAATGTCTGACGTCAGCGAAATCAGTATCCAACGTTAGCATTATACGTTTTTCTTTTTGGCAAACAGCAGCGAGATTTGCGTCGGAAGTACCGATGAGATTCTGCTCTGATACGGTGGTGGCATCATATCCTGCTTTCTTGAGCAATGCTGCAATTTCTACTGGCAGATTCTCATCTATTTTAAAGTTCATAACCCGTCCTAAGCTGGCATTAGTATGACGCGTTCACGTGTAAGTTCGGCCGCGTAAGAAATAGCTGCCAAAATTGATTCTTGTTTAAGGGACGGATAGCTATGCAAAATATCTTCTGCAGAAAGCCCCGCAGCTAAATTGTCAAGCACAACCGAGACCATAACACGTGTGCCCTTGATGCAGGCACTGCCATGACAGATATTTGAATCAACCGTTATGTAATCCTGCCAATTCATAATTAATCTCCATTAGCTGGTCGTCTTTTTGGATTTTGTAATCTTCAACATCTACAGACAGACAGGCCTCCACTGCTTCGTAAATGTTCTTTAGAAGCTCTTCAAACGAATCGCCCTGAGTAACACAGCCGGGAATGGCTGGAATTTGGGCCCAGTAGCCGCCTTCCTCTGCCTTATGTATAATTGTTTTTAATTTCACAGTTTCACCTCGTTGTTTTAGGGTCTGTAATCTTATACTTATTATATCTATTGGCCCGCCAAAAAGCAAGAACTTCAATCGTCTCTCGTAGACTATATCGAGCATACTACTCTGCGAAGCTGCGCTTCGCTGCGTAGCACAAGTCGAGTATCAAGCATCACTTTTTGAGTTTTGTATTTTGGTCATTCGTATTTGTTTAGGATTTAGAACTTAGGATTTAGAATTTCTAAGATTATAGTTCTGCTTTTACTTCAGGTTGTTGACCCTGGTTTTTAGCCACGGCCATCCGGTTGATGGCATCGATGTAGGCCTTAGCGCTTGCCTCTATGATATCGGTGGAGACGCCCCTGCCTATGTAAGTTCGGTCGTCTTCGGTGATTTTCACAGTCGCTTCGCCGAGAGCTTCCTTGCCGCTGGTAACGGCTCTGATTGAGTAGCTTTCGAGTTTGGGCGATTGGCCGACAGCTTCCCTTATGGCCTCGTAAGCTGCATCGACAGGGCCGTCACCGCAGGCGGCGGCCTGCATAGTCTCCTTTTTAAAACGTATTTTGACGCTTGCGGTCGGCAGCGTGCCGGTTCCGCAGGCAACGTGCAGATACTGCAGCTCGTAAACCTGTTCAACAACGTGGATTTCGTCATTGATTATTACAGCGATATCTTCGTCAAAAACTTCCTTTTTCTTGTCAGCGATTTCCATGAATTTCTGGTATGCCTGCTCGAGTTCGGTGTCGGTGAGTTTGAAGCCGAGCTGCCTGCATCTATCTGTGAAGCCGGCTCTGCCGGTGTGCCGTCCGAGCACCATACGCGAGCCGACCAGGCCGATAGTTTCGGCAGTCATAATCTCGTAGGTGGTGCGTTCCTTTAATATGCCGTCAACGTGAATGCCGGCTTCGTGTGCGAAGGCATTTTTTCCGACGATGGCCTTGTTCGGCTGAATGACGAAGCCGGTCAGTTGCGAGACTAACTGGCTGGTGCGATAGATTTCTTTGGTGTTGATATTAGTTTGGGCACCACATTTCTCGAAGAAATCGGCCCTTGTGTGGATGGCCATAACGATCTCTTCCAGTGCGGCATTTCCTGCACGCTCCCCCATACCGTTGAGGGCGCATTCGACCTGGCGGGCACCGTTTCGCACGCCGGCTAATGAATTGGCCACCGCCATACCAAGGTCGTTGTGGCAATGAGTGCTTATTATGCAATCCTCTATTCCCGGCACATCGGATTTGAGCTGAGCGATAATTCGGCCGTATTCATACGGCAGAATATAGCCGACGGTGTCAGGTATATTTAACGTTGTTGCACCGGCTTCGATGACGGCGGTTAAAATCTCGACCAGGAACGAGGTTTCGCTTCTGGTGGCATCTTCAGGCGAGAACTCGACATCGTCCGTAAAGCTTTTCGCGAACCTAACCGCCTCGACGGCCATTTTCAAGACCTCATCGCTGTTTTTTTTCAGCTTGTATTTCATGTGGATAGGTGAAGTCGCAATGAACGTATGGATGCGTTTGTTTTCAGCTGGGCCGACAGCCTTGCCGGCTGCCTCAATATCATTTCGGTTTGCGCGGGCCAGAGCGGCTATAACCGGACCGCTGACTGTCTCGGCAACGAGCCGGGTGGCCTCGAACTGAGCCGGGCTGGAAACTGGAAAGCCGGCTTCGATTACATCGACACCCAAAACCGCAAGCTGCTGGGCGATTTCGAGCTTTTCAGTAATCGAAAGCGAGGCGCCTGGAGATTGCTCGCCATCCCTTAAAGTGGTATCGAAAATTGTAATTTTTCCCTTTTTAGAAACGGACATTTTTTTTCTCCAAATTTCTGAACTGTCTGCAATTGAGGCTAATTATGCCCTAACCAGGGTTAAATTGCCACGAATTTACGAAAAAAAGAGGGTTTATAAAAGTTTTTTTGTTGTAGAAAGGTTATAGCGCCTTGCGGCGCAGGAACCGAGTGTTCGGGCCGGGAGCGGCTTTTTGCAGAGAATAAATTGTGCAGTTGTTACTCATAACAATGGATTATACAAGACAAAGAGGCCTTTTGCAAGTATTTTTTTACCACAAATCTCAATAATGATGTTTATAATAATCAACATAATCGTAACTATCTTTCAATAAAATCGTTACATCTGCTGAGAAAATGGAAGGCAAAGCTGCAATGTTGTTTTTTTGCAACACAGGGTTTTAATTCATACAAGGGGTGCGTTTCAAAAAGCAGAAATACAAACTTAAGAATGTTACTTCAGGGCTGCTTTGAGAGACTCCTGGTAAGGGGTAAGCAGTAAAATTCAGCAAGAAACTTATCTTAGGTGCACCTGGGTACGAATTTTGCTCAGTTATACTGGTAACCAAGGGGCTTCGGAGGGTCTCTTCGGGGTGATGCAGAGCGAAGTCGAGTAAGAGAGAGGGGACAAAGTGTGATGGACGAAGCAAAATTGGAAGGCAAAGTCAATGATTTGGTCAAAGAATTTGGCCGAATAGCTAACCCGCAATGCAAAAAATTGGCTGTGCTGGCCAAGCAGGCCCGTGACAATCATAAACGACTTGAAAAAAGCGTCAATAGTCTGCAGGAATCACTCGATTACCTGCGAGTATGTATTAAATACCAGCTTTTCGACCTTGAAGCAACCCGACGGGAAAATATATACCTTAGAAAAATGCTCGAGGAAAAAAACTGTTAATACCCCCCCCCTTTTTTTTTCGCGACCACCCGACCACCCGACCAACCAACCGACCAACCGCGCTGATCAGTGCCGATCGCTGCGGATCCCGAAGAAATACGATAGCAAAACCAACATGGGCAAACACCGGGAAAACAGGTTTTAGGATACCATTTGAGGATACCAGTTAACTTGAATCTGAATCTGACAGCACAGGTTTAAAAAACCGGTTGAAGGGAAATCGGGAGGAAAAAGCTGCTGCAAACTTAGATGATAAATCGGATCCAAATTGAGGGTAGGAATCAGCAGTACTGGAAGATCAGGACGCGGCCGGAACGTCGATCGGTT
>CAJVYN010000110.1 GCA_913009355.1 uncultured bacterium
CTATACGCGCATCCAGAAGTATTTTTGATACTCGTGTTGCTCAGGCACATCTTAATCGCATTCGTTCAAACTTTCGGCCGGGCCTTTTGCCGCTCGGAGCCGAGCTTGAGTTGAGCAATCTTGGTTCGAGTGCTGTCGAGCCGCAAAGAAGCGTCAAAAAAAGTATTGACCCGATATATGACGGTTTCAGGTATTTTCATGATTTCCGGCTGGATGTCTTGTCGTGGAAACTCGGCGGATATATCGATGACCACAGCGGCTCGACCGACTACGCACGCAGGGTTGGTTTCCTGGAACTGGCGCCGGGCAGGCTGAACGTTGCAGGAGAATTGTCTCGCCCCGCTACCGCAGACCCCTGGCTGTTAAACCAGTTAATACAGGAGATTGTCATTTTCTACAATGTCCGGCCACACAGTCTGCATCTTTCTTTTCAACTTCGAAAAAATCAAATCGGCAACCAAAAAGTTCTGCCCTTAGGTTTTGTCAAGTGCCTGCTTATGCTCGGCGGCGGCCTGGAACAAAAAAATAGCGGCAGACTGTGGGTTTCAAGAATGGGTTACGACGAAATAACGCAAAACGAATATGGCGAAGAACTTGTCTTTGCCAGAACCAGTAAACGCAGCTGGTTCCTTGGCGAAGATGAAATTGCCGATAAGCCGCCAATCCATGCAACCACGTATATCCAGCAGTATAAATTTATTCGCCTGGAAAAAAGAGCCAATTATGAGCCGTTAATCCTGTGCCTTAAAGGGCTGCAATCAGCCTATAACCCGGCTGATTATTTAAGTGCTGAGCAGCTAAAGGGCAGCAAAAAATTACAGCAACAGTATGAAGATTTAAAAAAATGGGCTGCCGAACCTACACAAATCAGTTCCAGAACAATAAGTACCTTTTTAAAGGTTGTACAAAGCGGCCTGATGAATGAGAGACATTACCGTCCCGCACACAAATTGCACTATATCGACTGGGCCCTAAACGCCATCGATGTGCAACTGCGTATGTCCAACAGAAAAATTAAAACTTAAGGGAACCTCTAAAAATTCATTTTGGCGGGCAAAAGCAATTATTAGAGCTACCCTTAAACAGCTAAATAAAAACCTGTGCCCACAAAAGCAGGTATTCAAAAATAGCTTCCTACTTTTAAATTTCTTATGCCGATTGCTTAAAATATCTCCATTGCTTACAATGGTACGATTATGCCGAAGAGTTTAAAAAACATTTTGATAATCAAGCCCAGTTCACTTGGCGATATAGTTCTGGCTCTGCCGGCGCTTTCTGCCCTGCGCAGAAGTTTTCCTGATGCCAAAATCAAATGGCTCGTCCGCCCTGAGTTTGCACCGCTTCTTAAAAATCATCCCCACCTGACCGAAACAATCCTTTTTGACCGCAAGTTTCTCGGCAAAGCCTGGTATAATCCGCGTGCATTAGCTTCTTTGCTGTCGCTTATTCGGCGGCTTCGCTGCAGTAAATTCGACGCTGTAATCGATTTGCAGGGCCTTTTTAGAACCGCCTCCTTAGGGTGGCTCTCCGGCTGCAGCAAGCGATTCGGAATGACAAACGCCAGGGAACTGGCACACGTTTTTTACACGCATAAGGTTTCCCAGGACCGAGATTGTGTTCACCTGGTTGACTACTATTTAAAGATAATCCAAACCGCTGGTGCTTGCGATATCAACGTAGAGTTTGTATTGCCAACAGAGCCTGCCGCTGTTGATTCGGTTGGCAGGTTACTAATGAATCGAAACATTAAACACAACAATTATGCGGTTTTTGTACCCGGCTCTGCCCACATAGACAAATGTTGGCCTGCTGAGCGTTTCGCCGCTTTGGCTGATAAAATTTCATCGCAGTTCGGCCTTTCTGTAATCGCTACGGGCACAACGGGCGAGGTAGGCATTATTGAAAAGTTGAAAGAAAAGGCCAATGTCCCGCTAACAAACTTTGCCGGCGTGACTAATCTTGGTGAGCTGACAGCTCTGCTGAAAGCGGCCAAACTGGTAGTGAGCAATGATACCGGTCCCGGTCACATCGCCGCAGCTTTAGGTACACCATTGGTACTGATATTCGGCTGGTCCAACCCTGTCAGGATAGCGCCCTATAAGAGGAACAATTGTGTTGTGGCGGTTGAACCCAACGGCAGGGGCCTTAAGCTCTGCAGTGCCGACCCAAAACACGATATTAAAGCTATAACCGTTGATGAAGTTTATCAAAAGGTATGTGAACAACTAAAAGCGTGAAACGTGAGTCGTACTGTGACATTCCAAAAGCACATTCAGGTTATGGCTAATCGCTCGATACGATTTCTCAAATTCCGTGTTTTGCACGCCAATGATTCGCCGCACCGTATTGCGATGGGCGCAGCAGTGGGTTTGTTTGTCGCATGGACGCCGGCTCTCGGACTGCACATGCTGATGGCTTTGGCCCTTACCATCCTGCTGCGGGCAAACAAATTCGTAGCGATTGCCTGTGTATGGGTCAGCAATCCATTTACGGTCATCGCCATTTATTACCCAAACTATTTGCTGGGCAAAACGCTATTAAAATTCTTTTACGCCAATAGAGAAATCTCCAACACACGGGTACAGGAGATGTTTAATCAATTCAGTCTGTCTTCAGGTGTCAGCGGTTTTTTTCACGCCGAGTTTTGGCAAAGTATGTTTACCTTCCTCTGGCGAAAAAGCCCGGAGCTTTGGCTCGGCTCAGTTATAATGGGCCTTTTAGTTGCACTCACCGCTTATTTTGTAACTTATTACTTTATCATCTGGTATCGAAAAAACCACCCCCATAGACGCTTCCTGCAGCATCAATAATCAATTGCAAGAGGTTCCACTGATTACCTTAATGCATCGCACGCATAAATCAGGATGCTCACTGTCAGTCCCAACGCTCGGCCAATAGTTCCAGCAGCGCTGACATTTTTGGTAACCGCTTTTTTCAGCTGTAACGGATGTCCGGACGGCACGTTTCTCCAATTTTACCTCGCTGACTATGCACAAAGCTGCAAATTGGTCGAGGCCGAACTTGTCTAAAATCCCAGCCAGCTCTTCGTCTTCGCAGTAAACAGTAACGTATGCTTCCTGGTTGCTTCCGATTTTCTGCTCTTGTCTTAAAGCTTCCAGAACCTTGAGAACCTCATCTCGCAGTCCCATTATCTTCTGCCATTTTTGCTCGTTACTCTGCCAGTCAACTGAACCGTCAACTTTCGGCATATCAGCCAAATGCACGCTTTCGACTGTTTGCGATTTAAACTTCATTGCCGCCCAGGCCTCTTCTGCAGTGTGCACCAATACAGGCGCCAGCATCCGAACCAGGCCGTCAAGTATTTTTTGCATCGCCGTCTGGGCGCTTCGCCGGGCCAGACTATCCGAGGACTCGCAGTAGAGCCGATCCTTGAGCATATCCATATAGATACTGCTCATCTGAACTGTGCAAAAATTGTAAATAAGCGAAAAAACTTTATAAAAGACGAAGCTCTCGTATGCCTCGGTTACGTTAGCAATCAGCTTTTGCAGCTGCTGCATTGCCCACTTATCAATCTCGAACATATCATCGTAGGCGATTCGCTTTTCATTCGGGTCAAAATCGTCAATATTGCCAAACAGAAATCTGAGCGTATTCCTGATTTTCCTGTAGGCATCCTGCGACCGTCCTATTAACTCATCGCTGCATCGTACATCGCCCTGTACATTTACGCTCGCCACCCACAGCCGGAGAATATCCGAGCCATACTTTGCTATCTCCTCCTGGGCATTAACGTAGTTGCCGAGCGATTTTGACTGCTTCATTCCCTTCTCATCGATGGTAAAGCCGTGCGTTAAAACGCTCTTGAAAGGAGCTTTTCCCATCGAACCAAGCGCCGGCAGAAGCGATAGCTGGAACCAGCCGCGATGCTGGTCCGAACCTTCCAGATATAAATCGACCGGCAGGGGCCAGCCGGCTTGCTTAGCGACGCTGTGCCAACTGCAGCCCGATTCAAACCATACATCAAAGATGTTTTCTTCCCTTTTTAAATCATCAAAAACAAAGCCGGCCGGCAGTTCGAAATCCTCACCTAAAATCCGGCGGGGCGAATCGGTAAACCAACTGTCCGAGCCGTTCTTTGCAATGTGCCCGGCCACGGCTAATACGGATTCACGGGTCATCAGGGTTTTGCCGTCAGAGTTCACAAACGCTGGTATAGGCAATCCCCAGCTTCTCTGCCTGCTGATACACCAGTCCGGCCGAGACTCCAGCATCCCTTCAATGCGTTTTTGGCCCCAGGCGGGAATCCATTTTACATTTTTAATCTGCTCCAGCGCCAAATCACGCAAACTTTTGCCTACGCCGGGCAGCTCTCTGTCAACACTGACAAACCACTGCTCGGTCGCTCTGAATATAACCGGCCCTTTGCTGCGCCAGCAGTGCGGATAGCTGTGCGAGATTTTTTGCTCCGATACCAACACTCCAGATTGTTTCAGTTGGTCGATAACATCCTGGTCAACTTCCAGGACATTCTTACCCCGCAGCCAGTCCGGCACTGTATCATCGTAACAGCCATTATCCAGAACCGGCGAATAAACCGCCAGCCCATACTTCTGCCCCGCCACATAGTCCTCAACGCCGTGTCCCGGTGCAATATGCACAAGGCCGGTACCGTCTTCAGTGGTAATATAATCGGCAAGAATCACCGTATAGGCGTCTTTGTCCGTTGGATTATTTTCCACAAACGGATGCAGATACCGCAGTCCTTCAAGATATTTACCTTTAAATGTTTTCCCACATTGTACTTTTCCAAGACCGGCCATTTTTGTTACTGCCTCAACTCGTTCAGCAGCAACCAGCGATACAAAATTCCTACCATCTTTTTCATAGCTAATAGCCACATAATCAAGTTCTGGGTGTACTGCAACTGCCAGATTAGCCGCTAACGTCCATGGCGTAGTCGTCCATATCATAAAACAAACCTTTGATGAATCGATATCTTCCTGCGTAACAAGCCCGAGTCCCACGAGCCTCTTCCTCAGACACATATTTTCATCTGTGGCGGGGAAATTAACGAAGATACTCGACGATTGAATGTCCTTATATTCCAGTTCAGCTTCGGCCAGGGCTGTCTCGCAGCCAATCGACCAGTGAATGGGCTTTAGCTGCTTATAAACCAGTCCTTTCTCGAGCAGTTCTGCGAATACCTCCAAAATCCCCGCCTCATACTGCGGCTTAAACGTAAGATAAGGATTGTCAAAATCGCCGAATATCCCCAGCGACTGAAACTGTCTGCTCTGCAATTTGACATATTTGCTCGCATATTTGCAACAGATCCTGCGGATATCGAGCTTACTCATCTGATGCACCTTCTCCCCGAGTTCGGCCATCACCTTTACCTCAATGGGCAAGCCGTGACAGTCCCAGCCCGGAACGAACGGTGCATCGAAGCCGGCCATAGTCTTATACTTGACAACGAAATCTTTAAGTACCTTGTTTATGACGTGGCCCATATGAATGTCGCCGTTGGCGTAGGGCGGCCCATCATGCAGGGTAAATAAAGGCCTGCCGCTGCGGGCCTCTCTAATACCGGCATAGATATTTTTCTTCGCCCACTCTTTGCGCAGTTGCGGCTCACGCTGGGTCAGGTTGGCCTTCATAGCAAAGCTGGTCTTCGGCAAATTAAGCGTGTCCCGATAACCTTTATTCTTCTTATCCGACATCTAATAAACCTTAAGAAAAGAATCTAAAAAAGTTTAACCGCAGAGAGCGCCGAGAACGCAGAGAAGAAATTGAAGTTAAAAACCTCAGCGGTCTCTGCGAACTCGGCGGTAATAGAAAAATTAAAAAGGTCTTTTGGATTTTCAGTTTTCTACCTCTCTATCAGCGTCTCATCAACCTGCATACCAAAGTGCCTGCCGCCCCTTTCAATATGGGCCAACACCTTATCGCCCGGCACTATATTCGTAATCGAAACGGCCTTGCCTTCCGGATTGACCAGCCGAACTGTCTCGGCATTTTGCATAACAAGACTAATCGGGGCACCCTCTGCTTCGGCTTCGATGAGTATCATAGGTCTTTTCTCAATCTTGTTTCTGCCTAAGTAGGCGGTTTTACTTTCGCCCGCCGAATTTACCAGCATCACTTCATCGCCGGCTTTAAGGTCGGCCAGGTATTTGGTCTTTCCGCCCGGCGTTAAGGTATAAGCGTGTACAGCCCCGGCGTTGACGCGGAACGGCCGAGACGCCACGTAAGGATTGTCGATAGACTCAGAATGCACTAAAAAAAAACCTGCGGCGGTATTGCCTACCAGGATACCTTCGCCGACAGTCATCTGTGTACAGGTATCGAGACAGGCCCGGTCGCCCATACCAAGCTGTTTCGTATTTGTTATCGTAGCCGTTACAAGGCAGACTTGTTCGCTTATGCCGCTAATGAGTTCAGCGGTTTTTTTAATCTCGTTTATATCAGTGGTATTCAGCACAACGCCGTCAACGCCTTTTTCAAGGATTTCGACCATAAGTTTGGCTTGTTTGCTTGTTTTTACCTGTACCATAATATTTTTGTCCCGCCGGGCGAGCAGGTTTTCAATCGGAATAATTGTCCAGTCTAACATTCGCAGTACCACAATTTTTTCAGCCGGCACTTTAGCGGCTTTGTCTTCATCGGTTTTGCTTTTAATATCTATGAATTTGACATCGATGCCCGGCTTGATATCGCCGGTTTTCTCAACAGTTTTTATTTTGCCTAACTGGCGTACCTTTTCGCTGTCACCATCCGAAAGCACTACCGCTTCCGCACCGCTCTCAAGTGCAGCTATAACCACTTCTTTATTAAAGGGGATTGCACTTACCCACAGTTTTTTCATTGGATTTATTCCGTTTTAATTTTTGCCACAGAGGACACAGAGATTTTCAGCTTTACATTTTATTTATTTTGTATGTTTTTCGACAGTTTTTCTGGTTTCGATATGTTTGGTTCGATTATCTCCCAGTATTCTTTCAAATCGATACTTTCTTTGTCCTTCAGCAAATCGCGGAGGATATATCGGTGTGAGGCCCCTGTAAGAACTACCAAGCGCCTGCCGGGATACTTACTGGCAGCTTTGATGACGTTGTCGGCCATTATCCTGTTTCGTTCCAGCCACTGGTTTCTGGCAAAATGATCATAATCAGTTAGAGTTTTATATTCAGGATAGTTTTCAAGAATGGGCGGTAAAATATCATACGACACCGAGTGCTTTATTCTAATAATAGAATCGTGAGCATCGGAGTTGATAATCTCAGGCCCGCTGTTCATGAACAAGCTTGCCTCTGCCTGAAAAGTAAATTCAAGAAGTTTGGCTATTTTTAGGTCCAGTGAATTTGGATCACTTTCATATAACCCTAACCACCATTTATTAAGCAGATTGTTGGCTTGTTTTTGTCTTTTGAAATAATTGGTTTTTTTGAAGTTTTCCTGTCTGTCAGGCCTATCGAAAGGTATTTGTTTTATGCCAAGTTTCACTGCAACTGTATCAGCGGCCCAGGATTCCGGGCCACCAGGATTATCCTTGCCCCTGATTTTTTCGAGAGGTCTGCCATCGGGTTCGACAAGACTCAGCGGCAACTCATTTAGAATCGCATCCGGCTTTAGCGACAGGATTATCTGTCTTAATATATCAGGGCTGTAATTTGGATTTTTGTAGTGTGCTGAATGAATTGTACCTACAATCACTACTTGCGTTTTTTGGGTTTCGGGTGATGTTTTGGATTCAGCAAAACTATTAACAGCGCCCAAACTTATACAAAGCAGTGTCAAAATTATGATGTTGAAACATTTTGCATTTTTATATGTCATTTTGATTCTTACAAGAGCTGAGTTATTGGTTGCTGTGCAGAAAACCTCTTACCGCATCAGCTAATTCGGGCACTTTATTGCGAACGATGTCCCAGAGAATATCGTTATCAATACCGAAATAAGCGTGAGCCAGCATATCACGCAAACCCGCAGCTTTACGCCATTCTATGTTCGGCAAAACTGCCCTGATATCAT
>CAJVYN010000111.1 GCA_913009355.1 uncultured bacterium
TGTTTGTTTTTTTCAAGCAGAAGACGGCATACGAGGTAAAGGAATGTGACTGGAGTTCAGACGTGTGCTCTTCCGATCTTACGTGAGAAATTATTTACCACCTTCAGGCGGGAATCCTTAAGTGTCCATTTGCCCTGTTTCCGTAGTTGTTGAATATAGTCGTATCTGGCAGGTGGTATGAACACATACGGGTAGCCTTCCGGCTGCTGAGTCTGATGATCGGCAAGCATCTGGAGGACATTCTTTGTCAGCGGTAGTTCCCTGCGGTCAGTGTCTTTGATAAGCCATTCCCATGTGTAGTCAGTGTTTTTCTTTGGTGAAACCTCTATGGTCATTGCTTCAAAATCAATATCTGACCAGGTACAGTTGAGCAGTTCGCTTCGTCTCATGCCGGTACACAAAGCTGTGATAATCAACATATCCCACTTCAAAGCGGTCTGGCTGTCGCTGGCGGCTCTTACAATTCGGTTGGTTTCATCTGCTGTGTACTTTTCCACCTTTTTCTTTGTTACTTTCAGCATGGCGATATGCTGTAACGGGTTTTCGTCAAGCTGTTTTCTGTTCACGGCCAATTTGAACATCCTCTTGAGATGGCTCAGCTTCTTTGTTACTGTCGCAGGACTATTGCCTTTGTCTAAGCACTTCTGGCGGAACAATTCTCCGTGTTTCAATGTGATTTGCTGATAGTCGATATTGCCAACTACTTCAATCAAATGGTTCATTGCATATCGGCATTCATCGTGAGTGCTTTCCCGGATTTGTTTACCTGTTCTGTCCAGGCTATCCTCCAGAAAATCACGAAGTCTCATTGATTTTGGTGCGATTATACCCATTCGCAGTTCCCGCTCTTTCTGGTCACGTTGTCTTTGTGCATTACGCTTGTTTGCATGGCCTAATGTCATCCTTTGTCTCTTGCCATTTTCAATTTGGTAATCAAGAAAATACGTAAATTTTCGGCCATTACGCGATGGCCTTATTCTTAGCTTTACCAGCTGTTTGCTCATAATTTTACCTCCTTTCTGCCGAGCTATAACTGGTAAAACCGATCCGGGTTTTATTATAGCCAAGGCGGAATAAATGCGCAAGTCTTATTTTTCGAGAATAGTTTTTTCTCCGATCCATTTTCTGACAGCCTCAGTCGGGTATAGGGGTTGGCGACATATATGGATGCAGGGCAAGCTGTGAACCCGCTTAAGGTGCGAAATCACATTATGATAATCATTAGCTTTGCTGACTGAAGGTATACGCAGGAATTTGATTAACTCTTCTTCCGTCAAAAGGTCAGGATATAAGTTGTTATTATTCTCTGTAGTCATTTCGTCACCTTTTCAATCCCTTATTACCTGTTTTAGCGGCATCATCTTTGCGTTTGCGGACGATATAATCTGATAAGCGGTCCTTCGTCCCTTTGGAATGCTGGCCAATGAACGAAAGAAGCAATATCAGAAGAATAGCTATCGCCATGGCAGCATAGGGCAGCAGGATCACTTCTATCGAACCTTTTAGAAAATGGTTTATTCCAATAACACATAATGCCGACACGCATAGCGAGAGAACACAAGACGGAAATGTATCAAGATTAAAAGCATTTTTAATGGGCTTGAATATAACCACCAGCAGTATGATAAAAATCGGCACCATCACTATTATTTCAACATTGTTTAACATGATTTTTCCTTCCATAATTAAGAGTGAACTTAGTTGTTATGCCGGCAGGTGCCCAAAAACACCTGCCGGCTTTTCGTCTACCAGTCATGTCAGCCTTAAAATTGTCCCAAGAATAATTCTGGCTATCGCAAAGACTACCAATGCTATAATCAGTTTTCCCCTTTCCGATAGTTGGTTTTGGGTTTTCAAAAACTGTGGAACTTTTGCAGTAACAGCAGTTACAAGCAATTTGCCGGCATTATCAAATGGGACAAGCCAGTTGACAGCTCTCCATAACAGAACAAGTCTTATCTGCAAAAAGAACATTGCAACGTCAAGGCCGACACATACGAAATACAAACAGCACATCAGTAGGTTAGTTAATCCAGTCATTTTCGTAGTCCTTTCTTAAATTGCTCGTATATGGTGAGCAAGGGTTTGATATTTTCGGAGCAATTTTTGTTGACTGCCGATGAAGCAGTACCTTATTGAACCGTCCGAGTTTCGAGAAGCGATTTGCTTTAGAAGCTTTTCGTCAACATCTCCTGGACTGCCGCCAATACCAATACAGTCTATAATAACTCCTGCTTTTTTCAGTCTGGTTGCGATGTTCGTTGGATTATCGTCACCAAGATGTTCACCGTCGGTTAGTAGAATGATTCGTTTTGTAATTTTGTCATTTCCACTTGCTATCGAAAGACACTTGTCGATACCAGGCTCTAAAAAGAAACTTGACAGCATTTTTGTGATAGGATTTCCAGGGGCAGTTATTGCTATGCCGAAAAAACAGTTGTAGGCTAATTTCAAAGGTGCTACGAAATCTGTCCCACCTGTTAATACCGCGTTGTCGATCGTTTTCTCAAGATTACCTATCCTGTATGAGGGTGTTGGGGCTAATAACAGTTTTGCTGAATCCTGAAAACCTATAACGCCGATTTTGTCATTAGGGTAACCTTGTTTTTTAACCTTAATGATCTCCTGGTTAGCCTTTATAGCCGCAGCTCTTCTGGTTGGTTTCATGTCACTAATTTCCATTGAGCCGGATAAATCAATCAGTGTTAGTAACATTTCCGGCAGTTCATTTGCCTGGATGTGGTTTGCGAAGTTTAAGTATTTCATTCTTTTTTCCCTTTCAAAAAAAGCCGGCAGGCGGAATGTGCCTGCCGGCGGTTAGTGATTTTGGTTAAGCTGCATCTGCCTGTTTGGCTTTGATGTCGTAATCGATTTGCATTTGCTCTTCTTTGCCGCTTGCGATATCACGGGCCTTTGCTGTCAGTAAACCGTTATTATCCAGCGAAAACGTCACTTCAATACGGCCAATCATATCCGGGCGAGGCGGCAGGCCATTGAGCTCGAAATGGCCCAGCGTCAAACAATCTCCGGCATCTTTGCCATCTTCACCCTCCAGCACTTTGATAATAACCTCGGTCTGGTTGGGTTGGCCCAGTTGAAATACCTTGGTTTGTATCGACGGAACAGGAGTCTTCTTGCTGAGTATTTCGCTGCAAACTTCGTTGTTATCCTCGTTCACCGTCAGAACGCCGATCGTATGACTGAGTATTTCGTGGACGATTGTTGTCGGAGCAGGCAAGACTACATTGCCGATAGTATATTTTTCGCCTCGGTGTTGCTTTTCAAGTCGACCACTAAGGATACCACCAAAAGCTGCTGCACTATGTGGCTCACATCGTTTAGAAATCTTTTTGCAGATCAGCTCTTCGAGTAACTCCACAACAATAGGCATCATGGAACCGCCACCGACGGCATAGATTTCATCGATTTGCGAGATATCCAGGTTTGCATCCTCGATAACCTGCCTGGTTTTCTGGATGGTCTTTTCAGCTATATCTCTGACCCATGAGTTAAACTGCTCTCTTGTAACGGTCATCTGAAGTTGCTTACCTTGGCAAAAAAGAACTACCTGCGATTGGGCCTGAACTGAAAGGCTGATCTTTAGCTGCTCGATTTTCTGGCTCATCTCCTGGAAGAATATAGCGTGGTTATCTTCCGATGGTCTAAAGCCATTAACCGATTCGAACTCTTCTAAAAGTTTTTCACTGATACGGTCATTGAAATCTCGTCCGCCAATGTTCGGGTCGCCGCCGGTGGCGATGATGTCGAAGACATTACCCTTTGTCTGGACGATAGAGACATCAAATGTTCCGCCGCCAAGGTCATATACCAAAGCGGTAGAGTTGCTTTGCTTGTAGAGTTCATTGCCCAACGCTGCCGCGGTTGGTTCGTGAGGCAGGGTGAGAACTTTCATACCAACCTTTTGAGCAGCGTCTATTGTCTGCTGCTTTTGAAGATCGGTATAGTTTGCCGGTACGGTAATAACAACTTCGTTTACAACCTGGCCTGTTTTGGCTTCGATATTGTCCTTAGCATCTTTTAGCAAGATGGCCAGGATATCCATGGCGTGGTAAACCGTACCATCGTCGGCGGTGTAAAGCGGCTCGTCTGTACCCATAGCCCTTTTCCAGTTGACGACTAATCTTGAAGGCTCAACGAAGCCGGCATTTATAGCCTCGGTGCCGACTATGATCTCGCCATCGGGGGCGAAGAATACCGCACTTGGTGTGAACGGCTCGCCGAAGCGATTTGTGATTAACTTCGGGTTTCCAGCCACATCGGCTACGTCACATTTGAAACGTGAGTTTCCTGCGTCAATGCTAGGAATCATCATTTTTCTATCCTTTCAATAAGTATGTTAGTATTAGTTTTTGACGGCTGATGCTTATACAAAGAAACCGTCTCCATTCTTAAGATTCTTGTCTGGCCCAATCTGAATCCAGCTTGCAGGGATTGGGCTATCGAGTTTTCAAGGTGCTCTTGCGAGGTTGTTTCCCACTTGATAGGCTTCATTATTTCCCGATCGTAGCTGTCTGCCGTGGTGTGTTCAAATATCTCAACGCCATAGTTTGCAAGGAACTGCAGAAGTTGAGAGTAGATTGAATCCATCAAACTCATCGCGTTGCAGCTGCAATATCCATGATGTTTGCGAGAGTCAGCGATGATATCAAAAACAGGAAAAAGCGAACGCAACATAGGCTCGATGATATGCTCCTCATAATGCTGCTTTCCCAATAAGAGATTCGTCTCGCCGGCTTTTTCCAGTAGGCTATTGGCGGAAACTGTGTTTTCCAATAATTGCCTGATGGACTCAAAGTTGTAAAGAGACTGCTGCTGTTTGTTTTCAATCTGACTTATCTGATTCGACAGGCGTACAATCTGCTCAGATACTTCTTTCGGGAAATCTGGAGCACATTCTTCCATTAACTCCTGGAAGGCTTGTGCCAATTGCAAGGCAGCATCTGAGATTTCTTCTTGCTGAATGTCATTTTCTTCGTTCATAAAAAACTCCTTTCTGAAAAACGTTAATAAAAAAGTTAAACAGGCTGACCGGTTTATTGCTGCAGCAAACTTGCCTGCTCTCTATAGGGAACACTCCACTGAGATTGGAGGCTGTGTGGAAAAAATAAAAAAAGTTTGAAAATAATGTGGACTATCTATTTGAGCGGATTTTTGCGATGCATACTATTGTCAGGCAGACAAAGCCAAAAAAGCACAATGCGACCATAGGATCGTCGAAACAGCGAGGAATGGCGATACTAAAAGACAGCCGATCCAGTATTTCCGGTAATCTAAGCAGCAGTATGATCAGACAGATTAGAATTACTAACGCAAAAATATTTCTCCATTTAATTCTCATGATTTGGTTCCTTTCAAAAATTATTTTCCTGAAAACTATTTAGTTCTGCCTCCAGTTGGCAAAACAACAAAACCCTGACGTTTTTGTGCTTTGTATTAAGCCCCGAAGATATTAATTTGTGTTCTATCTGACGACTCAGTGTTCTTGATGGTACGATGATCCATAAGTCAAGACCTGCTGATTGTGCCTTGACGGTATTGTCGATAACATGTCTGACGGTAGTTTCAATTTCACAGCAAATGCGTTTGTCTCCTTTGACTGCAAGCAAATCCAGGTATGTTGTTGTGCCATTACAGCGATAGCGATGTTCTGTGTAAATCTGCCATCCGTTATTGCTGAAAATTGTTCTGGCTTCTTCTACGATCTTGTTATGAAATGCTCCGCCTCGCATATTATGTCCCCCCGTTATTATCACTGCCTGCTATTGCTTGTTTGGCGGCCTCAAGTGGTTCCCATACCCTTTTGCTGCGCCCGCGATTTCCTGAATCCATAATGTGTTCACGAATAAAACCCTTTGCTATAAGGATTGGTCTAAGCCTGGTTAACGTATTTGGACTTATCCTTGCGAGCTTGACATAATCACTTGACGGTAACATGGGTTTATCAACGATGGCCTTTAGAAGCCTGAATTCGCTGTTTGTCAATTGGACAGTATCCTGCTTGTCATCAATCGCTTCGCCTTTAACGGTAATACATTCAACAGCAGACCAATTGGAAAATTCAACCGGGTCTACGTCCAGACCATCCAATGATTTTAAGCTCTCATCTGCTTGATAGTCAGTTACGATTTTCAATTGTTTCATTTTGGGAACTCTAAACAGGAACGGGTATCGCCATGGGCCGTCACCAACCTGGCCGACGAACATACCAGGAACCATATGATGGGCACACCAGAATACCTGCTCTTTGTTGAGGCCCATGAATTGTCCGGCAGCCTGGTATTCGCTGATTGAACCACATCTGCCCATGATTTTAGTAGATGTAATTGCGGGTATCTTGTTTGACAGGTCATCAGGAGTTAATACGGAGATAAACAGTCCTGTCCCTGTGCCCCTGACCAGTCCGGCAAGATCGGTTATGGAGTTACCGCCGTAGCCTGTGGATTCTCGACGCTGTGAAAAAAGTCTTTGGCCTTCGTCTATACTCATCCATAGATCCATTCCGCGGTTGGATATCCCTCGTGATACGCGTGAAATAAGCTCGGCAACCACAAGATAATTGAGCACGAGGTCTTTACCTGCCTCAGGTTGACCGGCAAGTTCAAATGCCATGTGACGCTTTGCCAGTTCGTGTACCGGCCAGCCCCGGTAACAGCCCAGCATTTCAGTTCCAAATGCCAGAAGTATGGCTTCAAGGTTGTCGAGTATGGCTTGTCTTGCTTGTGAATTAGCTGTTTTGCTGATGCGAACAGTTTCAAAAAGATGAAAAAGTGTTGGGTACTTGGGGCTGCCGTTGAGTACATTAAATTTTTTGTATAACTTAATGATAGTACTGCTGAGCAGAACAGAAGCTCGCGGCGGTAGGTTTAATACTTTGACAAGTACGTCGGCTATCGTTGAGGCGTATTCATATGGGTCAACTTTGAATGGAACTTGAAGGGGGTTTATTTTGAATTTTCTGCTCCTGACAACAGTGAGGTCTATTCCCCTTTGTGCAAATCCCGGCATCAACAACCTGGATTCCTTTTTTCTCAGATCTACAAGCCACATACCCTTTACGTGATTGGCAATCTGGATAGCATAAAAGCTGACCAGGGTGGTTTTGCCTGAACCTGTATTAGCTACCAAAAGAGATCCTGCGTTCAGATACTGAATGAATGCTTTAACCGGTCGGTGAGAGTTTTCATCAGTACCTAAAATAAGTTCTCCGGTGTTAAGTTGAGGCTGCTTGAATGGTAAATTTGAAAAGGCTTCTTTACGCAACTGCTTGTCAACCCGTTTATTAATTTGTCCGATTGCCCAGGGATCGAGAATACCATGTCCATAAAGCTGAAGCAGCTTTTGACCTAACGGATTGTTAAATACACCTAACTGGCGACCAAGGAGAATTTTTTTGTCGATATCATTGAGTATGTCGTTACTGTTCATTATCAGCCTCCTGCTCAATAAACGGGGCAAGAAGTAAACCGGTGATCCTTCTTCGACGCTGTTTTCTGGCTATCCTGCTGTAGCATCGCTTGCAAAGTGGCATGCTTCTGCCGTCAGCAACTGTTATATAAAGAGAATGTTCACGGCACAGTGGCTTTCCGCAGCCAATGGGACTGGGGTTTTCAGTGCCTCCGCAATGCTGATGGCAACGAACACAACTGATAACTCCGCATTCACTGCACCGACCGCCGGGAGGGGCAAAACAGCCGCAATTTTGATTAATTGTTTCTTCGTAATACATGCTTTCCAGCGAACCATCCTGGTCAGAAAGATTATGGACCTCACCAGTTTCGCCTAAATTGTCGGCAGTGTTGTTGACGGGATTGCGGCTAATTACAATTTTTTTGATTTTTCGTATAATACCCATTTCAAGTACCTCCTTTTGTTAGAACCATGGATTTTCAAAAAGATGATGATTGATGTACTTGGCAAAATGCCAGATTAACCTGG
>CAJVYN010000112.1 GCA_913009355.1 uncultured bacterium
AGAAGAATGTGAAGTGTGGGGAGAAGGTGTATAGGGAGAGTTGAGAGTTATTAATTTTTTTTTTTATATATTTATTTTTGTTTTTTTTTTTTTTTTTCACGCAGAAGACGGCATACGAGATAAAGGAATGTGACTGGAGTTCAGACGTGTGCTCTTCCGATCTCCAGTTCACTAATTCGGCGGTGTTCAGTTCATCCTGTTTTTCAGTGAGTTCTCGGTCTAATTCGCCATTGTTAAAGTTCTCGCTCAATTCGAGCAGTTGTTTATATAAGAGCTTAGGTTTGCTGTTGGCTATCTGCTCGACTGAAAAGTCAGCGTTATATTTTTTTTTCGCCCACTCTGCCAACCTCTCGAATCCGTAAACATTCGTTCCCTCCGGCCCGTAAACCATATTCATTGCAAATTCGACAGGATACTCAATCTCCCTTTGTTTGTATTTAGCTGCGGTCTCTTCGCTAAGTTGCCGGCGGATTTGCGGGGTATTGGCGTTTTTTAACTGCTCGATGTCGAGCTTTATATCGAATTTAGCTCGGGCCCACTCGGCGAATGTGCGGACGGGGAAATCATCTTTTAAAAATTCAGCTAATTGAGAACAATCTTTCTTATCGATTTGCTCAGCAGCCGCCGTAATTAACTGCTCTTCGATTTCTTCCGGCTCTTGTGCCTTAATTTTACCGGTGCTTAAGTTGACACGAAAGGCGCTCATCGCCCACTTGCACAAGCCGGCGACATCCCAGCTTCGCCGGTCGCCGTAATCTTCCAGATATTCTCCTAAAGAGAGCGATATATCATTAGCGGCATTGTCCTTTGCACGTTCCTTGATTATTTTCTCAATCTCTGCCGCCCCAACACCTGCGATGCCCGACGGCTTCAATTCGACGCCGAAGTTAGTTTTAGCCCACTCGATAATGCACCTTATGGGGTAGCTCTCGTTAAGAATGGTATCGCAATTTTTTGCGATAGTAGCGTCAATCATCTCTTCGATAATGTTTTTGAGCCCTTTGCCAGCTAAAATCTGGCGTCTCCGTCCGTAAAAAATCTTTCGCTGGTAGTCCATTACCTCATCGTATTCGAGCACGCTTTTTCGTATCTCGAAGTTGCGTTCTTCGACTTTTTTTTGTGCCTTTTCGATACCCTTGCTAATCCTGCCATGTACGATTGGCTCTCCTTCCTGCCATCCAATCCAGGAAAGCGCTTTAACGGTCCAGTCCGGCGCAAAAACCCGCATCAGGTCATCGTCGAAGCTCAGGAAAAATTGGCTGGAGCCGGCATCACCCTGTCTGCCTGTTCGGCCACGCAGTTGGTTATCGATTCTTCTGGCCTCGTGGCGTTCGGTGCCGAGTACATGCAGGCCGCCAATTCCGGCTACACCTTTGCCGAGTTTAATATCCGTGCCGCGACCTGCCATATTTGTTGCGATTGTTACATTGCCGCACATTTGGCCGTCCCGCCCCTTATGCTGTTCACCGGCTTTAGCGATAATAACAGCTTCTCTGGCGTGTTGTTTGGCATTGAGAACTTCGTGCTCAAGACCGAACTTTTTCGTAAGCGAATCAGAAAGAGCCTCACTTCTTTCTATGCTGATTGTGCCCACAAGGATTGGTCTGCCGGAGGCGCTAATCTCGTTTATCTCATCCGCTATCGCATTAAACTTTTCACGCATTGATTTATATATCATATCTTCGATGTCATCCCTGATGCAGGGTTCATTGGTCGGTATTATAACGACATCGAGCTTGTAGATATTCATAAACTCTTCAGCCTCGGTCGCAGCGGTACCGGTCATTCCCGCCAACTGCTCATAGAGTTTGAAGAAATTTTGCAGCGTGATAGTTGCCAGCGTCTGAGATTCTTCTTTTACAGTAACGGCTTCTTTTGCCTCGATCGCCTGATGCAGCCCGTCGGACCACTGCCTGCCGTGCATTAGTCTGCCGGTAAACTCATCGACGATAACGACCTTGCCGTCGATAACGACATAATCTTTTTCTCGCTCGAACGTAACATGCGCTCGCAGGCTTTGTTCCAGAAGATGCGGCCATTCCATATTCGAGCCGGTGAAAAATGAGCCGACGCCGGCTATTTCCTGTGCAGCCGCCACTCCTTCGTGTGTCAGATGCACGGCTTTTCTGTCGTATTCGACTTCATAATACTCTGTTGTCCCCTCCAGCCTAACTTGTGCGGTTCCAAGCTCTGATTGACTTTGCTCGATTACCTTCTGTGCCTTTTCGACTCGCTTTTTGTCCTTGGTTTTTTTGGCTTCAGCCAACTCGCCCTGTGCGCCGGCTATGGAACGCTCGGCTGAATCGATCTGCTTCTTAAGACTGTCGTAGCTGCTTTGCAGCCCGATTAGCTTTCTTGCCACCTGCTCTGCTTTTTTATATCTGCTTGTATCATCGAAGGCCGGCCCCGATATAATCAGAGGTGTCCGGGCCTCATCGATTAGAATTGAATCAACCTCATCGATTATGGCATATTCTAATTGCCCCTGCACCATTTGTTCGAGTGACATTTTCATATTATCGCGAAGATAATCGAAGCCGAACTCGTTATTTGTGCCATAAGTTATATCGCAGGCGTATTGACCTTTGCGTTCGTCGCCGGCCGTATCCATATCCGCTTGAATTGCCCCTACGTTTAACCCCAGTGCCTCATAGACCGGCCCCATCCATTCTGCGTCTCGCTTGGCTAAGTAATCGTTGACGGTAACTATATGAACTCTTCTTCCGGTTAGATGAACAAGGTATGCCGCCAGCGTTGCCACTAAGGTTTTGCCCTCACCGGTCGCCATTTCAGCGATTTTACCTTCGTAGAGAACATCGCCTCCGACAAGCTGAACGTCGAAGTGCCGCATACCGACATTTCGACTTGCCGCTTCGCGAACGACCGCGAAGGCTTCAGGCAGAATATCTTCCGGCCTGGTCCCATCTTTTATTGCAGCTCTGAATTGGCTGGTTTTTGCTTTCAGCGCCTCGTCGTCGAGCTTTTTTATTTGTTCTTCGAACGCACCGGCCCGCTCAGCGATTACTGAATATGCCTTCACCAGCCGCTCGTTGCGGGAGCCGAAAATTTTTAAGAGGATTTTGTTTATTTTATCAAACATCATAACTAAAGAAAGCAGTGAGCTAAAGTCAACTAAAGTGAGCTAAAGTTAAAAAAATCCACAACTTTAGACACTTCAAACTTTAGGCACTTTTTATTCTTTCACTCTGGTCAAATACTGGCCGCTGCGTGTATCTACACGAATAATTTCACCGACTTTAATAAAGGGCGGTACTTGCACCACAAGGCCGGTTTCGAGTGTTGCCGGCTTATTTTGATTTGTCGCTGTAGCGCCTTTAATTTCAGGGGAAGTATCTGTAACCTTCAAATCCACCGTATTAGGCAGTTCAATGATGACCGGCTTACCCTCGTACATACTGACCTGCAGTCGGGTATTTGGCTTAAGATATTTTGGTCCGTCTCCGAATGTGTCATCATCGAGGCTGATTTGGTCGTAAGTTTTGGTATCCATCAGGACGTGTTCACTGCCGGCTGAATACAGGTATTCGTATATACCCTTATCAAGATAGGCCTCTTCGACTATTTCCTCTGATCGCAAGCGGATATTTTGAATTGAACCGTCGGCCAAGCTTTTAAGTTTTGTCTGATAGACCGCTCCGCCTTTGCCCAGTTTGACGTGCTGATAATCGACAATTGCATACAATTTGCCATCGACCTTAACGGTCTGCCCCTTTTTCATTTCAGATGCTCTCATTTCCTACTCCAAAAGTTCAATAATCAATAATAAATAATCAATTACAATGGGCAAGTATGGCAGAATTGCCGTGAGGTGTCAAGAGAGCGGTGAACTTATCGAGACGCCGATTATGATTGCCTTTGTTTTTTTCTTCTCGGCCTTTTTTGTGTGCGCGCCTTTTGGGTTTTTTTCGCAGCTTTGCTTTTCTTTACTTCTCTACCGGCGATAACTAATGGTTCCACAGGTACCAGGTTTAACTGGCGGGCGCCGATATTCACCGAAACTATACGTACCTTTATGGATTGTCCCAGACGGACGCTGCTCGCCGAACGAAGTCCGACGATACACTGGGCTTTCTGGTCGTATTTCCAGACGTCTGGCCCCAGGTCGCCCATTGCGATAAGGCCTTCAATCCCGAATTTACGGCACTGGACGAATACGCCGAAACCGGCAAGGCCGGTAACGAGACAATCGAGTTCGTCGCCGACTCGACCGCTCAGCATTTGTAGTATCAGGACGGCTCGCAGCTCTCTTTCAGCGTCTTCAGCCCGCTGCTCGGTAAAGCTGATGTGCTTGCCGATTTCGGTTAATTCCAGCTTGTTATCCGATGAATCTAAATCCTTTCGCAGATAATTTTCCAGGACACGATGAACGAGCAGGTCCGCATACCGCCGTATCGGGCTGGTAAAATGACAATAGTGTCTTGATCCAAGCGCAAAATGGCCGATATGCAGCGGTGAGTATTGAGCTTTTTCAAAACTTCGCAGAACCACTAAATTCACCGCCAGAGAACAATCCTTACCCTTAACAGCGGCCAACAAGTTTTTTATTGCAGCCCGGTCCGGATTCTTAGGCAGACTAAACCCGAATGCCCTGACAAGCTTAGCCAGATTTTGCATACTCAAGCTGTCCGGCTCCGGATGAATCCGCCGCATAAACGAGACATTGAGCCGGTCCAGAACTGAAGCAGCCGCATCGTTTGCCTCGACCATAAACATTTCGATTATCGTATGCGGATAGCTGTCATCAGCAGGATGTGCGTCCACCACGCGTCCCGATTTATCCATTACCAAATCCGTCTCAGGCAAATCCAGATGCAGCATTCCGTTTTCCGCTCTTCGTCTTTCAATCGCCCGGCTGAGCGCTTCCATATTCTTCAGCAGTTCGACCACCTCGGGCTTGACACCTTTGGTACTGCCCTTCAAAATCCTGTCAGCTTCTTTGTAGGTCAACCGCTGTGTTGAGCGTATAGTGCTGTTGGCAAAGTTACGGCCAAGAACATTACCTTTACGGCCGTAGGTTATATAAACACTTTTAACGAACCGTTTTTGTCCGGGCTGGAGACTGCATATACCGTTACTTAAAATTTCCGGCAGCATCGGGATAGTTTTGCCCGGCAGGTAAACGCTGTTTCCACGATTCTTTGCCTCGACATCAAGTGCCGAGCCGGGCGGTATGAAGTTACCAACGTCGGCAATGTGAACGCCCAGCACCCAGTTACCGTCACTGTCTTTTGAGATACTTATCGCATCGTCAAAATCTTTTGCGTCCGGCGGGTCAATCGTAATAATCACTTTTCCCGTTATATCGTCTCTATCGCCGGGCTGTTCGGGATTGAAATTAGCGTTTTCCTGCCGGGCCTGTTCTATACAATCATCCTCAAATTCGCCCGGCAGATGATATTGGCGGATTATCGATTTTATCTCGCTTTCATACCGCCCTGCTTTGCCGAGCGCCTCGATAATTACGCCGCGTGCTAAGTATTTAGCTGTCGGCCAGGAAAGTATTTCAACAACTACCTTTTGTTTTTGTTTGGCGCCTTTTGCACTGACGTCGTCAACGGCAATTGGCTCGAGAAACCCTGTCCCGTCCGGCTGAACAATCCATCCTTCTTCTTTTTTTAAGAGTGTCCCGACGAATCTGTTTTGTGCTCGCTCAAGAATTTCAACGACTTTTCCGCTGTACCGCATCTGCCCTGCCCGTTTGCCTTTTTTAACGACTTTAGCGGCAACGATATCTCCTGTCATTGCCTTGGCTGTTTGCTTTGGCGGTATAAACAAATCCCCGTGTGCATTTGGCTCAAGCGGCATTACAAATCCGAATCCTTTTGGGTTTGCCCTGAATGTCCCTATGATTCTGCCGGCCATTGCAGGCAGGCTGACCAGGTTCCTGGCTCCTATCACCACGTGCCCTGCCTGCTGCATTTCTTCAAAAGTTGATTTGAATTGTGGGAAGTCTTCCGGGCTTACACCTAACGCTTTGGCCAATTGTGCGAGTCTTTGTGGCGTATAGTCAGCGTGTTTTAGTAGTTTAACTAATCTTTTTTTGAAAATTTCCGCCATTTGGCCGGATTATACCCACCCCGCGGTATAACCTCAACAACCAATTCCCACCCTTGTCATTAACCGCTTAGGCCCATAAGGCTTTATTTTTCAAACAGGCGATATGTGTAACCAGTTCGTATCCCAATTTGCGAGCTAAATCGACAATCGTCTTTACATGCGTCAACTCTTTATCGGGTGCGCGCGTCCAGGCGACCCAGTCGTGCAGCATCAGCGGCATGTGCTCATTTTTCGCCGCACCGCTTTTAATTTTTTCGAACACATATTCCATAGCCTCACCGTACTTTAGTTTAAGCATCCAGATGGTATCACTGTGCCCACTGACAAAGCCCATAATATCCGGATGCCCGATTTTGCCATAGTTGATAAAAACCTTGCGCCCGTCAATACCGGTAAGAAAGCTGTTAATCATCTTGACGCCAAGCGACGCCACCATATCCAGTTCAGCCCGCGATTTTTCCGTCGCATCAAAGCCGCTCAGACGAGGCCCGTCTTTACCGCTCGTACCGCATCTGCTGATACCGATAGGCCGAACACCAAAGATACGCTCGTGAGTGGCAAAGGATTTTTCATAATCAGCCCTTAACGTCGCGATATCACTGCCCCGCTCATACCCTAACCCGATATGCGTATAGCTGTGGTCCTGAATATCGAACAGCGGGTCGTCCTTAACCTCCTTATAAAACGCCCGAAATTCTCTCTCGCGCGCATCCAGAGCCGCACCCTTGCAGAAAAAAGTAGCTGGAATCTGCTCTTGCCGATGCACGGCAACAACCTTTTCAAGAAACCCCGCCATCTGCCTGGCATTGTTCCACTCGGTATCATACCGAAGCAAAAACAATTTTTTACCCGGCTCCAGCTTCTTCTTCGTAGCCATTGCATTTGTCCGTGTAGCCCCTGCCGCCGCCAGGCCGGCTATCCCCGCCGCCGCAGCCCCCAACAATTCCCGCCGATTTATTTTCCGTCTCATTTTCACACCATCAATTTTGCTTTTTAATTTATGCCACCTGTGCCTTAGGTATAGGTATCTTTCTATTATACCCATTATTCTCACCCTTAAATCAAAAACCGCAAGACAAATCTAAAAAACACCCGCCTTTGTTTATCCGTTATGTTTAGCTCCCGCCTGTCCCCGCATGTCGTTGGCGGGGAGCCTCTTCAGGGGTTTATGTTTATCCGTTATGTTTAGCCCCGTCCTCTGGGCGGGGTTATATTTTCACCGTCGCCGGTACGGCGATGCAATACTCACTTCGTAATTCGAAATTCCTTGTTCGATATTGGATATTCTGTTTGTCCCAACCCCTGTGCTGGGGGTCTTGTTATATTTACCCACTTCCATTTTCCCCTTTACTCTCCAACAACTGTTCTGCATAATACCCCTTATGAGAAAATCCCTTGCACATCTGCCCAGACACGCCGAACTCGAACACCTCGCCAAACGTGTGAAGCTATTGCAAAGATTAACCAAAAAAATCTGCAAGGAGAAGATTGAGAGTTTTATATAAAAAATAGGTGACCCCTTGGGGGCAAGCTGTCCCTAAGATCGGAAGAGCGTCGTGTAGGGAAAGAGTGTAGATCTCGGTGGTCGCCGTATCATTAAAAAAAAAAAGAAAAGAAGACAAGCTGAATGAAGTAAAGATACGAAAACAAGAGAGAACAATGAAG
>CAJVYN010000113.1 GCA_913009355.1 uncultured bacterium
GTTGAATTTATTACGATGAGCAAGCCCTACAATATGGCGGGTTTTCGAGTCGGCTTCGTAGCTGGTAACAAGGATATGATTGATTACCTTGCAACGATAAAGGGCTATTACGATTACGGTATATTCCAGGCGGTTCAGATAGCCAGCATTATAGCGATTCGGGATTGTGACGAGGACATAACCGGCCAGTGCGAAAAGTACCGGTCGCGGCGGGATGTGGTTTGTGACGGCCTTGCGAGAATCGGCTGGGAAGTTCAAAAGCCGCGGGCTACAATGTTCGTATGGGCAAAAGTGCCAAAGGAGCATTCCAAAGGTAAGGGTAGTATCGATTATGCGATGGACCTGATGGAGTATGCTGATGTTGCGATTGCTCCGGGCAGGGCCTTCGGTGAAAACGGCGAGCATTATATGCGGATAGCGCTTGTGGAAAACGAGCAGCGCCTGCGCCAGGCGATTCGCAATATCGGCAGATTTGTCCGCCAAAAGCCGACAGGAAAGACAAAACGTAAATGAGTGAATGAGTGAATGAGTAGAGTAGTTTACGCATCAACCCTGCGAAACACAAACTTTTCCTGCCTTTTTCCTTTCTACCTTTCACTTTTTTACCTGCCTTCAAATCGCCCATTACAGCCCTCTTAAACGGCATTACAAGCAATTAGCTCCGATTTACTTAGCGGTAACTTCAAAAAAAATTGAAAAAAAGACTTGACCTTTGGAAGCTAATCTGGTTAAATGCACATACAGCTTGGGGGCTGTGAGAAAACTCATCAGTAAAGACGGTGTCTGTTTTGCTTTTTAACGGAACTTCTCTTGTGTAACTGAGAGTTTGTGTATAGATGCACGTCATGAAGAGGGGGTAGAGAGAATTCAACAAAGGTGAAGGTGTTTGTAAGTAACGGTGAAGGTGTTGTACACTTGAGCTTGAGTTGAGTTGCGTTTGTACAATCAGGTAGTTAACGCACCAGCGTTACTGCCGAGATTGGGGCGGTAGAAAACTCCTTAGGGCGAGGATGCTCGAAACGTTGAGTGCGTGGGGACTTTGTGCGCACAGCAAGTGGATAGACAGGTGCATGTTCTGTCTTAGACCTTGTTACTGAAAAGTCTAAGCTTTTTAATTTCATTAAGGAGGTTAAAGCAAAAGAAAATGAAAAAATTATTGATTATATGCATCGCAGTGTTTCTGTTGGCAGATTCGATAGCGTTTGCAGTTGAACTGTATGCTCCCACCTGGCGAGGCGCTGAGGGAAGCACCTATCAGGAGTGGGGCTTTTCAGACTCCAATACTGTCCCGGTTCCAGATGTTGTAGACAACCCCTATGGGGATCCGAAACTGAGGGTAACAGCAATTGGCGACTGGGTCCCTGAGCCGGGAGCGTGGCCATTGTCGGGTGAGATAGACGTCTATATCCCCAATTGGAACAAGCCAAATCCGGAGAAGCAAATCTGGATCCAGTTGGTGTGGAAGGCGACAGACGTTGATCCTTTTCTGCCGAATGAACCAATGGTTGGCGTTGCTCCGTTTGAATCTATGCAGATGTCTCGTACGGACTGGGTGGACTTCGCCGGCAACGGCTGGAACATGACGCTGTTCGAGATCAGTATATGGCCGAACCCAATCGAGGAGTGGATTACTATCAAGGGCGATATTATGGTTGATTGGGTGGGAATTGACACCATTTGTATCCCCGAACCGGCAACGCTGATATTGCTTGGCTTCGGCGGTGCGATGATGACGCTTGCCCGAAAAAGGCGGTCTGTTTGAGCGTTTTTTGGTGGGCCGCAAATGCTTTTGGGGCGGGCGTTTAGGGCCCCCTCGGAATAAAAGTGATTTTATGTTTTGAGGCAAGCAAGTAGTTAGTGTGTTGGATGTTCTTTAATGAAGGAAGGTGAAAAATGAGGGTGATAAGAAAAATAGTTTTTTTAGCTTTGTTGCTTATTGCAGTATTGTTTGTACAGACTGCATCTGCGACGATCGAACCAATACTCAAAAGCTCATACTATGAAGGTTATGTATTTTACGGTACTGAGCCAGACGATGGTTATCTAAAGGGGCGTATAGATTTCGCTGTTTATGATACCTGGGACCCTGTGTACGGAAATGAATATATAGACGTTGGTATTGAAGCACCAGGGGATGGTCAATACATTTACGCGTATCAGATATTTAATGATTATGACGGCGTCAGTGAGGAAGCGGTCGCGTATTTCGCTCTGTTAGGTATCGATGGGAATACAGTAAATGATATCGGTTCGCAGGAAGACTCAGCAGAGGGAATAGAGCCGGGCAGCGAATATTATGATGAGGATGAGTCAAATGTAATTTGGAAGTTTGACGGAGTCGATGGCTACATAATCGCCGGCGAGCACTCATGGTTTTTGGTGTTCAGCAGTGACCATGACTGGGTTGCAGGCAGCTATGAGATAAAAGGCCCGCAAGACGTGCCGGCTCCCGGAGCCCCTGAGCCCACTACGATAGCGTTGCTTGGCCTTGGCGGTGCAGTGCTCTTAAAGAGGCAACGAAAGCCTGTTTAGTAAAATAGAGTTTTGTTTTGCAATAAACTATAACGTACTTTATGACTGGAGATGAAGGACGATGAAACGCAATAGCTCAATGTTCACTGGCTGGCGGGGCGCTATATTAGCCATTGCGGTTATTGCTGCTGCTTTGCCCGGGTCAGCGTATTGCCAAGCGGATGCCCCTGTGCTTTTGCTTCAACAAACCCCTGCTCAGGGCGGCACGGTAACTCCGAATGTAGGGGTTCATCATTTTGACTTGAATGCAGAAGTTACCTTGACCGCAATTCCAAAACCCGGCTATCAATTCGTTTACTGGCTGGGCGATGTCAGCGACCCGACGGCAAGCAGTTCTGTTGTATATCTTGACACGCCGAAAATTGTTATTGCAGTATTCGAGCAAGTTAAATATGAGTTTCTGGTTGTCGAAGAGATGGCACAGAGCAGCCCTGGAGGTGGTGGTCTGAGACGCAGTGCTGGAGATTATAGTCGGCAAGGAGGCGGTGGTGGAGGCAGAAAAAGGCCGCATAAGTTGAGACGGCCAAGCCCGTATGAGCCTGAAGAGCCGCAAGATATTCCAGTACCGGAAGAGGGAGAGGCCAACGACTTTCCTGTCCCGGAGATACCAGAACCGGCGACGGTAATACTGTTAACCCTGGGCAGTTTGCTGGCCTTTGCCAAACGCACGCCAAAGAAACTAACCTGCACGAAAGCTATCAACAAAACTTTAGAGTAAAAAATAAAAACCTCAAACTCAAAATACTTAATCTATGCCCTGACAGCCGGCTTGGCAATTTGCGGTGGTGCAAATACAAACATTGCAGAAGCTGCAAGCAGCACCGCGAGACAAACCGTTACGATAACAATTCCATCGATAAGAGCGATATATGTTGACGAGGAAGAAACAATTGTAGCGATTTTTAGTAACGTTCCGGTTATAACAAACGAAAAACTACAGGTCTTCAAAGACAGAGTGGAGATAGCGGTCAGCGACCAAATCGGACATCAGTATAAAAAATTACTGCCAATCGTTGATTGGAGCAGGATTGGCTGGGTTTATCAACGGCTGGATTCAGAGACGAAATCTGTTAAGAGGGCGTGGTCGGGAAAAAACCGGCTGGAGAAACTGACAGCGATTTGGAGAAAGCCGTTTACAAGCATATTACCAAGGAACCTGGCGTTTTGCCTGAGCAAATATCTGCGAGGCGGCAGGGATTGAATCCGGCCCTGCTGCCGGCCCTCCGTAAGGCAGATCACGTAATCAGGATAACAATATACGACGACGATGGTTTAACTGGAATGTCGATAAAGTATCTTCCGTAATTTTGATATTTAGAGCTTCCAATGCCCCGACAATCACATCGGCAGGATTACTGCTCCGTGATTTCAGCAAACGGTATCCGCAGAAATTTGAACTAAATTTGAACTAATCTATTGACAATTGTAGGTATTTATTGTACGCTACATAGTTGTATGTTTATTCTTTCCCGGTACGGGATGCACTGCGAGAGCGGTTGTGCTGCCGGAAGTAATCTGAGGATTTGGATAGACGCAAAAGTATTAACCGGCTAAAAAAAGGAAATGAGGAGGAAAATGGTGAGGAAGAAATTATTGGTTTTAGTAGCTGTTGTGGTAACGATAGCGGTCGGGGCGTTGCCGGCATTGGCAACGACTTATTATGTCAAAAACGGTGGAAACGATGCCGCCAGCGGATTAACTGAGGCGACAGCGTGGAAAACTATCAGCAGGGTAAACACAGCGATATTTTCTCCCGGAGATATAATTTGTTTCAAGGCCGGCGATATCTGGAGAATCCCGCAAGACGCTACGCTTCGACCCGATAGTGGAAGTGCTGCCGGCGGTTATATAACCTATACATCCTATGGCAACGGCCCAATGCCTTTACTACTGGGTTCCATCGAAAAAAACAACACGTCAGACTGGACGAATACGGGAGGCAATGTCTGGGCCACTGCCAACGGCTCCTTTACCTTCGATGTGGGGAATCTTATTTTCGATAACGAAACGGACACCGGAGTTAAGAAATGGAGCTCCGCCAATTTAGCTGCGCAGGGCGATTACTATTATGACGGAACTAATAATAAAGTGCTGCTTTACTCCGCCGGCAACCCGGCAACATACTATTCAGATATAGAATGTGCTGTTAAAAACTATATAATTGAAGTAGCCAATAAAAGTTATGTAATACTGGAGAATTTAGATCTGCGTTACGGCGGATCGCATGGAATATGGCTCAGGCAGGGTTCAAATAATATCAAAATACGAGATAACGATATTTCTTATGTGGGCGGCTCACAGCAAAGCGGTACTCTTAGATATGGAAACGGGATAGAAATATGGAACAATGGCCGTGACATTTGGATAGAACGTAACAGAATCTCGGAGATATACGATGCGGCATTAACCAACCAAAGCGACTCCACGAGCGGCCTTTATCAATACAATATATACTATCGGTATAATATAGTCTGGAATTGCGCCTATTCATACGAATATTTTGCCCAAAGTTCGACTACAGACGTCCATAATGTCTTTGTCGAAAACAACACCTTTGTTAATGCGGGAGACGGCTGGAGTTATAGTGCTGACCCCAGAGGCTATTCTCTAAGATTTTGGTATGCAGGCGGAACCGCAAATAAGAACATAATTTATAATTTCTACATACGCAATAACGTCATCTACCAGGATAATATCGTCAATACCGCTAATGAAAATCTTAACCGCTGCTGGATTCTGCCTATTATCATACCAAGCTTAACTTCTAATTATAACGACTGGTATAAAGCTGTAGGAGGTGTGATAGATTACGGAGGAACTATTTACTGGATGAATCAGTTCGCAAATTATCAATCAGCCACCGGCCAGGATGCCAATTCCATTGCTGCCGACCCTGTTTTTGCTGATATGGCCGGCGGTAATTACAGATTGCAGGACAGCTCGCCCTGTATAGATACGGCCCTGAACACCGGCCAGACCGAAGATTTTGCATACAACCCAATCATCCCCGCCGGCTCGCCGGATATGGGAGCTTTTGAATGGACTTTGGCTGCTGATTTCGACCATAACGGCGTTGTAGATTTTCGCGATTACGCTCTGTTTAGCAGTGCCTGGCGAACAACCCCAGCCGATAGTGATTACGATGATGCTTACGACCTCATCGACAACGACTCCATCGATTATGACGACCTTGGCAGCTTCACGGACGACTGGCTCTGGTCGGCTGACTAATATGAGATTGATAAGATCGGTTATGACTTTCTGAACACTGCGACGACGTTTTCGACCTCGACTACGAACAGACGATTATCGCCTTCGAAATCGACAGGTATGGCACATTTGGGGTTGAACAGTACCTTATCGTATTTACACAGTGGTACATCCGGCGTATTTTCCACCTCCGCCGGGACCGGTATGATTTTCAAGTCTTGAACGAGGTTTTTTGCAATAAATCAGCCGATTTGCCCGTCTATAACGATATAATGATATACAGCTTATCTTGAAACAGCGAATAGTTTGTATATTCCGGTTATTACAGGCAAAAAGATATGAATAAGTCAGGAATCCTTATTGCTTTCGTTTTAATTGTTGCAGGTATGGGGGCATTTTTCATTTTACCGGAATCCGTCTCTGCTGGATTTCAGTCAGGTTACGGCAACTATTCTGAAGATGTTACATTAAGTAAAAACAATAATTTTGAAATCGAGGACGTTACCGTTGTTCTGAAAAGTGATTATGGCTACGACTTGCGTGTTCGTTTTGTCAGGCCAAAATTTTCGAGGTATCCTGCAAAGCGTTTCCCGGCAGTCCTTCGGATATCCGGCGGATGGGGCAGCGGATTATTTTTACTTAATGGTAAGCCCGCAAGAAGAGCCGCTTCGAAAGGTCTTGTCGTGGCAGCTTATGCCTCTTCAATAAAGAAAGAATATCCGTTAGGTTCAGACAAAAGAGACTACAACGGCTTTAAGGACCAGGATGATGCAGCAATTGTCCTGAAAAGCATTCTTGAACATCCGAATGTGAATCCTGATATGGCAGGTATCTGGTCGAACTCAAATGGGATTACGATAGCCTCCGGTCTGCTGGGCAGGGAAAAATACGAGAAGTTAAGTGATAAAGTTGCTTTTCTTCTTGATTCCGAAGGTCCTCATAACCCTCAATATATATTGGAAAATACGGATGAGATAAATTTGCGTAATCCCGAAGGTATAATGAACAGATGGAAAAGGGCTCTTGATGCAAAAGTCGGCCCCGGCAGAGATTACAGTACTGAGGAGCAGTTTTTCAGGGAAAGATGTGCGATAAATTTTATTGGAAATTTCAAGGGTGTATATCTGCGGGCCCAGGCAAGAGATGACCACGCCTTAAAAGATTATCATGGCCATGCCGTTGCTATGCTTAATACAGCTACGAACGGAAAAGCGAAATGGACAAGATTAAACAGGGAGCCGAGAAATACGTTGTATCGATCGTTCGCAGAGCCTGACGGGGTGGACATAGACAGTGTTCTCGATGTTGGAAGATTCATTGGCCCGAACGACAGTCGATTTTGGGATGCGCTGTTTAATCTTTTTAGCCGGTTGTAAAGAATATATAGATAGAAGTTTTATCGCAATTCCGGCCTTGAGGAGGTTGTATGAATTGTTGTATGAATTACTGGCGTAAGTTACCAAAAGTAAGGCTGTATGTTCTGGCAGTTTTGATAACTGTCACAGTTCCCTGCCGTGGTTATTCTGCAACTACCGACATGAATTCTCCTTTCGGTTTTCACCCGGCCAACGTCGGCATTGCCGGCTATCCTGACAACGGCTTCATCGATGCTGAAAACATTGGCGTTCGGTGGCACCGTCCGAGTCGCTACGCATTCTGGTTTCTGATTCAGCCGGACCTTAACAGCCCCGCTTACGACTTCAGTTTGTATGACTACCAGTACAGCGTCGTTCCGCAGGGAATCAACATTCTGGCGAACATCGCCCCGGAGAACCCGCGTTTTCCACAGGGGTACACGTTGCCGGGTTCGTACATCCCGCTCGACATCAACGAGTACACCGCCTTTGTTCGCGCAACCGTCGAGCGGTACGACGGGGACGGTGTCGACGATATCCCGGGCCTGACTAATCCTATAGAAAGGAAGAGCACACGTCTTAATCCAGTCATACTTCCTTTTCCCGTT
>CAJVYN010000114.1 GCA_913009355.1 uncultured bacterium
TATATGTTTATTGGTTTGTTTTTTTTTTTGTTTGTTTTTTGTTTTTTTGTTTTTTTTGTTTTTTTTTTTTTAATGATACGGCGACCACCGAGATCTACACTCTTTCCCTACACGACGCTCTTCCGATCTGGCAGCAACAAGCCAGCTAAAATCAATTTGTATCCTGTCATTTACCCGGTTCCTTTCAAAATCCGCCTGGGCCGGTTTAACCTATCGCGGCCTGGCCTTTATCGCCGGTTCGAATACGAATACATTCGCCTAAATCCAGTACAAAGATTTTACCGTCGCCGATTCGCCCTGTCCTTGCGCCTTCGATAATCGCTTCAACGGTTTTTTGCACAAATGATTCGTTCACCGCTATCTCAAGCCTTACCTTCTTGAGCAAATTTACCTCGAACTTAATGCCCCTGTAGCTTTCCTCGTATCCCTGCTGTGCACCACAGCCCAAAGCGTTCGTTACAGACATTTTACAAACTTCGGCTTTATACAGGGCCTTTTTAACGTCCTGTAGTTTGTGCGGCTGAATATATGCGATTACAAGTTTCATCTACTTATTCCTTTTATTCCTTACTCAGGCGAACCTCAACTCGTGCTGAATATCTGGAAACCGCCGTATGCCTCCATACCATGCTCTCCGATATCCAGCCCTCGCAACTCTTCTTCCCGACTAACTCTCAGGCCGATAGTTACATCTATCAACTTGAAGACTATACCCATACTAACAACCACAAAAACCACCGCACTTATGCTGCCTACCATTTGGATACCCAACTGCATCGGATTACCGCTGTAGATAAAGCCGTCATTTGCTAAGCCTGTCAACTGCTCGCCAAAAGCCTGCCTGCCGAAAATACCGACACACAGCGTACCCCAAATCCCGCAGATGCCGTGAACAGGAAAAGCACCCACAGGGTCATCAATCTGAAGCTTATCGAGCAGCTCAACTCCCCTTACGACTATGTATCCGGCAACTGCGCCTATTACCAATGCCGCCCACGGCTCAACATAAGCACACGGAGCGGTTATTGCCACCAGCCCAGCCAGAGCGCCGTTCATTGCCATCGACAAATCCGGCTTACCGAACCTTTTCCAGACCGTCGCCACCGCAGCGATTCCTCCCATTGCCGCCGCCAGGTTTGTATTGATTGCAACCCGCCCTATGATCGAGCCGTCCGTTACGCCGAGCGTCGAGCCGGCATTGAATCCGAACCAGCCGAACCAGAGAATGAATACACCTAAAGATGCCAGCGGAATGCTGTGGCCGGCGAGGACTTTCGGCCTGCCGTCAACACCGTATTTTCCTTCTCTGGGCTTGAGGATAGATGTGCCGATAAGAGCTGCACAGCCGCCAACCGTGTGCACCACCGTTGAGCCGGCAAAATCGGCAAAGCCCATATTTGAAAGCCATCCACCGCCCCATATCCAGTGGCCGACGATAGGATAAACAAATGCCGAAATAATGAAGGAGTAGATTAAGTAGGCCTGAAATTTCATTCGCTCAGCCATTCCGCCGGCCACTATCGTCGCCGCCGCCCCGCAGAACGCCGCCTGGAACAGCCAGAAGGCATAAAGCGGCAGGCCGTTGGTCGTTGATTCAAGGCCGAATAAAGCCCAGCCATTCAGGCCCATAAAGCTATTGCCGCTGCCGAACATCAGGCCATAGCCGATGAGGAAGAAGCCCAGCGAGGCCATACAAAAATCAAGAAAGTTCTTTGCCAGGATATTGCAGGTGTTCTTGGCTCTTATGAAACCGGCTTCCAGCATCCCGAAACCTGCCTGCATAAAGAAAACCAGAAATGCGGCAATCAATACCCACATAGTGTCCACGGCCTGTTTTAACTGGCCGATGTCAATTCCGCTATCAGAAATATCTGCATCGGAAACGCTGATAAGCTGAGCTGGAACACTCTCTTCGGCTGCCATTGCAGCACCACAAGATAAAACCACTATCCCGACAACAGCCGTAACTAACCTGAATCGAAATCCACTCCTACTGTTTTTCATAAGCCCACCTTTCCTGCCCATCCGTTACCATGCCCCCGCTGAAAACATAGCCTACCCGCCGGCACCGCTCCAAACCTGAACTTTTTATTTGTGTTTGATTAGCAAGGCCAATAATATATAGCAAGACTAATAATTTTAAGGGCTAATCTTTAGTAGAACAAACGCATTATCTTGATATGAATTATTAGAAGAGCTTATAATGCATATAGAAACGCTAAAGATATTTTGCGATTTAACTGAGTTGCAAAGTTTCTCGAAGACCGCTGAGAAGCATCTTCTGAGCCAGTCAGCCGTCTCCCAGCAGCTTGCACAACTGGAACTTGCTCACAAGTGCCAGTTAGTCAACCGAAAGAAAAGGCCCATCGAATTTACGAAAGAAGGCCGGCTGCTTTACAAAGCCGCCAGGGATATACTTGACAGATATGAACAACTAAAAAGTGAACTGAACGCTCTGAAATCCTCAGCCGGTTACAGAATAAATGTAGCTGCGATTTTCAGTATCGGTATGCACACTCTGTCGGGCTACGTTAAGAAATTTATGGTCAACTACCCCAACGTTAATGTTCATATCGAGTACCTGAGCGCCGACAGAATTTACGAGCTGGTTTTAGCCGGCGATATCGATATCGGTCTTGTGGCTGTGCCGAAAAGAGACAAACGGCTCGATGTGTATGACTTCGAGGATGAGCCGCTGGTCCTGGCCTGCAGTCCGAAACATCCTCTGGCTTACGAATCGCAGACAGACATTCATAAAGTGCAGTTTGAAAGGTTCATCGGCTTCGAGAAAGATGTCCCTACACGTGTGTGGATAGACGGTATTTTACAGCGTTACAATATTGTTGTCCGCCCGGTGATGGAATTCGATAACATTGAAACCATTAAACGAGCGGTGGAAATAAACTCGGGCGTAAGCATACTGCCGCAGACCGCAATACTTCAGGAGCTTGCCAGCGGAACATTAAAGGCGAATGTCTTCTCGAATGAGAATTTTGTCAGGCCGACCGGCATAATTGTCCGTAAGAATAAAATCCAAAGCCAGGTCTGCCGATACCTTATCGAACTGCTGCGCAAAAAACCGTGATGTGTGAAAAGTGTCTAAAGTGAGCTAAAGTTAAAAAAATTCCACAACTTTAGGCACTTTACACTTTAGGCACTTTAGCTCACTGAGTTACGAGATATGTCAATTAAAGCTGTAATATTTGATTTGGACGGCACGATAACCCAGCCGTACTTCGACTTTGACGCCATTCGCGAAGAGATGGGGTTAGAGGCGGATTCCGGGCCGATATTAGAGGCGATGAAGAAAATGACGCTGCAGCGGCGCCGGCGTGTGGAGGAAATTCTACATTTCCATGAGAGGCGGGCGGTAACAGAATCAAAACTCAACGCCGGTGCAAAACAGACGCTTTCAGCACTCCGCGCTGCGGGCATTCACATCGGTATATTAACGCGTAACAGGCGAAGCAACGCCGTCGCCGTTATCCAAAAGCATAACTTAAAATTCGACGCTGTTGTTGGCAGGGAGCAAGGCCCGGTCAAACCTGATGCCTTCGGCGTATTGGAAATATGCCGGCAATTCGGCGTAAAGCCGGCTGAAACCATCCTGGTAGGTGATTATCTTTTCGATTTACTTTGCGCAAAGGCCGCAGGCGCAGTCGCAGTATTGCTGGCCAATAGTAAACAGGCCGACGAATTCGCAGAGCATGCCGATTTTACTATTGATAAAATCGAGCAGGTACTTGAGATTATCGAAACGAAAAAAGCAACCACGGATTAACACGGATTTTCACTGATTAAAAACAAAAAATAAAGTTGCCTTATATCTTGTTTTCTGCTAAAATATTCGCAATTCGCAGGGAACGAGGGATACAATGATCAGTCAAAAAACGCAGAAACACGCCGTTTCGTTAATACTTGCAGTTCGCCGTGCCAGCGACACGTCGCGGCAGGCAATAATTGAGAACAATGGGGACTTTTTCAACAGCCCCATTGTCCCTATTTATCCATTTATCACGTGCACAATTAAAAGGTGTTGAAATAAATGAGTAAATGGAAAGACAGAATGAGTAAATGGCTAAACTGGCCAGACGGCCCGATGTCAAAGGAAGCTAAATCTGCACATTACCAACGAATGCGTTTATTTATTGGTATTCTTGGCTCAATAATGCTGGTTCTCGCATTATTGCCTGCTCCAAGACCATTTCAAGGTTATATGTTGCTTCTCGTGATTTTTGGTCCCTGTCATCTGGCTTGTTGGGCGTATGTTGAATGGCGGCGCAAGCGAGCGCAGTCTGGGGCGCAGCAACAAGAGGATAAGTAGGGACAATTTCTAATTTTTCTCACTTCTACGTTCAATTTGTGCGTTTTTCCATTGACAGGGGCGTAGCACAACGGGTATTTTTAGGCAATGCCGCGAACAGCCCGAATAGTCTATCCAGATGCACCTCACCATATCACCCAGCGGGAAAAACAGGCAAGCGTCTCTATTTTAATTCTGTTAGTTACAGTAGTAACTTGCTGGGCCGGCGGGTGTACCAAAAGTTTAGCTGACTCTCAACCAAAAAGAGCGGACGCTAATTCGGTTGAGACGATTTTAGAACAATTGAGCGAGGAAACCTCCAAGCTCAAATCATACCAGTGCCGAATTGAATATTTATTCAGCCAGCCGTTATTCGAATCAGAAACGCTGAGAAAAGGCGATTTGTATTATCAAAAGGCCGGCGACAAATCGAAACTTAGGATAAATTTCAAAACCCTTAAACAAGACGATGAAAGGCAGCAGAAATACATCGAGCAATACATCTTCGACGGCACTTGGCTGACCGTCATCGACTACCAAATCAAAGAGGTTAAGCGTTATCAACAAGCCGAGCCGAACGAGCCGGCAGATGCCTTTGATTTGGCCAGCCGGAATTTCCCCATAATCGGCTTTACTAAAGCCGAAGATTTGAAAGAACAGTTTGAGATAAAGCTGGTTGAGCAAGTAGAAAGTAAACCAGCGGATTTTATTCAACTGCATTTGAAGCCAAAGCCGGATTCGATTTATAAAGACGACTATACTTCTATCGACTTCTGGATTGATAAAAAATTAGGCCTGCCTGCCAAAATAGTAGCCGTCTCTACAGAGGATGATATTTACCAGATAAAATTGCTAAAGCCGAAGGTTAATAAAAAACTGGGAAAAAAGGTCTTTGATTTCAAAGTTCCCAAAGGTTTCGGCGTGGAAATAACCCCGCTGAAGAAAAAGGCGAAATGACGGAAAGACAAAAATGGAAAGGATTAAAAATGGCGAAGGGGATAGTCATCTATTATTCGAGAAGCGGTAATACGAAACAGATGGCGGAAATTATAGCCGAAGCAATGAATGAAGCTGAGCTGCCGACCGAATGCAAGCCGGTCGATAAAGTAAAAGCTGATGATTTGCCGGCTTTCGATGCGATAGTTGTCGGTTCGCCGACCTATTACGGCCAGATGGCCTGGCAGATTAAGCAGTTGTTCGATGATACGGTAACCAGGCACGGCCAACTCGACGGCAAAGTGGGAGCGGCATTTACCAGTGCGGCAAATATCGGCGGCGGCAATGAAACAACAATTATGGGCATAATAGAAGCGATGCTTATCAGCGGTATGATTATCCAGGGAGACCCGCAGGGCGACCACTATGGGCCTGTCTCCATCGGCAGGCCCGACGAAAGAGTCCAGCGGCAATGCGCAAGCCGAGGCCGAAGAATTGCAGAGCTGACCAGGAAACTAATGCCCTGACAGGCAAAATAAAAATTCGGTTTTTTACTGTAAAAAAGGCATTTTTCTTTGACAAAACCTTTGCAGGCCGTTAAGTTTCTATCAATTTTAACCCATAAAGTGGAGGATTACTTAATGCAAGCGTATGAGGATCTTAAAGTATTGGTCGCTGAAATCGAGGCTGACATCAGCAAAGCCGAGGGTGGAAATAAGGCAGCGGGGACGCGGGTTCGCAAGCAAATGCAGAACATCAAGCAGGCTGCTCAAGGTGTCCGCAACAGCATTCTTGAAATCCGATCAGTCCAATAAACAAACGCAAGTATTTAAAAACGCTGAACTTTCGCATCTTTCAGCTAAAGCGTGCACTGGATAACTCGCTTTGCCGAGGCCGGCTGGGTGTAGGCATTTCGAATGCGCAGAATATTTTTATGTATTATATTTAGAGGCTGGTAATGCCACCATCATTATTGTTCGACTTATCGCAAATAGACCTGAAAGGCCAACCAATCTTCGACAAAGAAGCGATTGGCAAGGTAAATCCCCAACGATTTGAGATGCAGCATCTCGAAGGTATTCTTTGGTACGACAAGGGAAAAAAACTGATTCTGGGCTATAAAGACATAACTGAGAGCGAATTCTGGATTCGCGGCCACATTCCGGGCCGACCGCTGATGCCCGGAGTAATAATGGTCGAAGCGGCGGCTCAGCTATCGAGCTTTTTTGTAAAGCAGATTTATGAACTGGGGGGTTTTATCGGCTTTGCCGGCATAGATTCAACGAAGTTTCGCTCTGTCGTTGTGCCGGGACAAAGATTATATCTGCTCGGCCATCTTACAAAATTCAAGAGAAGAAAATACACCTGCAGCGTCCAGGGGGTTGTTGACGGTACTATGGTGTTTGAAACGGCCGTATCCGGCTTGAATGTCTAAGCAGACAGAGCGGCTGGCTAACAGGTCAGGGAACAAACCCAACATCCTCTGGCTTATTGGCCGATGTCCTCGGCCATAAGCTGAACTGCTACGGCACAGCGATGGTGCAGACTCCTAACCTGGACAACTGGATTAAACAGACCGGCGATAAGGGCCGGTTCCCGGAAAAAAAAGTATAACTTCCAATCTATTGTTCACCTGCTCTGTTTTTTGCCAGCGGCAAAAAATAGCCCCAAGGGGATTCGAACCCCTGTTGCCGGGTTGAAAACCCGGTGTCCTAGGCCTACCTAGACGATGGGGCCAACTAACAAAGTGCAAAATTCAAAAATAAAAATTGTGGAGCCCCTCAGGGACGACTTCCTTAATTTTACATTTCGATATCTAATTTTGATTTTGTTTTTCGTTACTCCATAGTGATTGCCTCGGCAGGACAGGCCTCAACACAAACCCCGCAATCAACGCAGGAACCAGCTTCGATCCGCGCCTTTTCGTCAACCATCTTGATGGCTTCACTCGGACATTCCTCTATACAAGATTCGCAGCCGGTACATTTTTCCTTATCTACTTCCGCTGACATTTACATAACCCTTTCCAAAAAAATTCAAAACTTGCCAATATGAGAGATGGAATATTACAGAATTATAATGATATTACAACAAAAAATTTTGGAAATCAAGGCGCAGCACAGCCGATACGCAAAGCAAAGAAACTCTGGTTTTCACCGTTATAATTTAGAATTGGAATTATCCAGAACTATGAAAAAACAGGGAAATTTAACCGATACCTAAGGCACAGGTTTCACGGATACCTATACCTAAGGCACAGGTGGCATAAATTACACGGATTTTGGGGTTAAAAATGAGGATTAGAAGGTTCGCTTGTAGGGTTTGGGCAAAATAGGCAAGGCGGAAACGTTCAAAAACGTTTAAAAACGTTCGAAAAATGACGTGAAACGTTTAAAAATATTCGAAAAATAACGTGAAATGTCCGAAAATAT
>CAJVYN010000115.1 GCA_913009355.1 uncultured bacterium
ATAAAATATATTGCAAGACTTAACAACTCCGGGGGGAAACAAGAACTTACAAATCATCTTATGGGAGTCAGTAAGAAGATGCTCGGATTGGTGGAGAACGATATATATGCTGAGCTTGCTGGAATGCTTCATGATATTGGCAAGTACTCTGGCGCTTTTCAGGAATACATTCGATCCGATTCCGACGAGAATAAAACAGACCATTCATCTGCCGGAGCACAATGGATTTTAAGTCTATTATGTAATCGGTCGGAACAAATAGGTGATGAAGAAATCAAGAGAATAGCCCAGCTAATCACACGTATGATTTCTCATTGTGTTGTGGGACATCATTCAGGTTTATTGAATGGAATATCTATTGGAGAAGGGACATCGTTGGAACACCGGCTGACCAAAAAAGTTGAGCCGTATTTAAATAATATTGAACAGAAGATTGCTAAAAAAATAGATTGCATAGTCAACTTGCTTTTGTCTGAGGAAAACCTCGATTATATCTGCCGTTGGATTGATTCCGACGGTAATATAGCGGGTCGAGATGAGTATTCTTTGCAATTTGCAATAAGAATGCTTTTTAGTGCTCTTGTCGATGCAGACCGTCTTGATTCAGAACAGGCAGGGAATCCTGACCAATGGAAGGCACGTATATCGATAAAAAAAGATACGCTTCCTGTCTTACTGAAAAAGATCGAGGATCATTTGGAAACACTTCCATCGAATGGGAGTGTCAATAAGGTGCGCAAGGAAGTCTCGGAGCAATGCAAACATGCGGCATCGAACAAACGGGGCTTTTTTGATTTAACCGTTCCAACAGGAGGGGGCAAAACATTCGCCAGCATGCGGTTCGCCCTTTACCATGCGATCAATTACGGAATGAGCAGAGTTATATATGTAATGCCTTACACGACCATCATTGATCAAAATGCAGATGAATTTCGCAAAGTGTTGGACTTGGACAACAGGAGCGCAAACGTGCTCGAACATCACAGCAATATGGAGCCACAAAAGGAAACTATAGAGAGTGAGTTGTTGGCTGACAATTGGGATAGTCCGATTGTTGTAACCACAAGCGTACAGTTCTTTGAGTCTTTTTATAAGGCCAAGCCAAGCCGGTGCAGGCGTATGCATGCGATAAGGCGGGCAATCATTATCCTTGATGAGGCACAGACAGTTCCGGTTCGTTATTTGAAGGCGGTAACCTGGGCATTGGAGGAACTTGTCACTAATTATAACTGTTCTGTTGTCTTTTGCACGGCAACACAACCGCTGCTTGATTCAAAGCGTCTTGATGCAGACGCGCTGGATAACCATAGAATCGGTGTTACAAACATCCGGCCAATAATCACGAACCCTCAGAAACATTTTCTCGCACTGAGCCGTGTCAGGGTTAGTCCAATAGATTCCGATGAACCACTTTCCGTTTCTGATATGGTGGCTAAAGTAATAGAAAAGGCACGCGAGAAGAAAAGCGTACTATGTATTCTTAATACAAAGAACAACGCTAAGGCGGTCTTCAAAGAGCTGATGGAGAACGAGAACTTGGCGGATAGACTGTGGCACCTCTCAACCAGCATGTGTCCACAGCATCGAAAAGATGTTATCGAGATTGTTAAACTGATGACCTCTTATTGCCGCAAGACAGGAACCAAAGCCCCTGTTGTTATCAGCACCCAGCTTATTGAAGCCGGTGTGAATCTTGATTTTGATGTTGTGTTCCGGGCCATGGCAGGAATTGATTCTATTGCCCAGGCTGCGGGTCGGTGCAATCGTGAAGGCAAGATGTCTCAGCTTGGAGAAGTCTATTATTTCAGGGCCGAAGAAAATCTCAGGGGTCTTCGAGACATTGCCGAGGCAAAGCTTACAGCCATCAATACTCTTTCTGCCATTGCTGATGATGCTGCGCTTACACAGGATGAAAAAGACCCCATCGGACTCAAAGCGGTAGAGGAATACTTTCAGAGACTGTATTGGAGCCGGGCCTCCGAGATGGACTCAAAAGAAATTGTTTCTCGTCTATCATCGCCGCGAAGACTTGAGGAAGGCGCCGACGTGCCTTTTGCTACAATTGCCGATGAGTTTCAATTCATTGAGAAGGACACGGTTTCGATCCTGGTGCCATATGGAGAGGAAGGAAAGTCATTGGTTGACAAGCTTATCAAAGGTGGGGTATTAGGGTTGTCTGACTTCAGGATGGCCAGCAGATATTCTGTGCAAATTTTCAGAAACTCCTTCCCGCAGTTTGGGTCTCTTGTCGTCGAGACAAAAAGCGGCTGGCTTGTGCTGGCAGATAGTAAATATTATAACGAAACTGGTCTTATTGGGCCGAATGAACTTTCAGTGGAGGATTATATAATATGAAAAAAGGATCACCACCATTAGTTTTTGTTGTTCGCGCTGAACGGGCTTTGTTTACGAGGCATGACCTTCGTGTCGAACGATTCACATATCCAGTGCCGACGTTCGGCGCTCTTTCAGGTGTCTTGCGGTCAATCTATGCGAAACCCGCTTTTTACTGGGTACCGACGAGAGTGCTTATCTTGAAACCCATTCAATATCAGAATATACAGGTAAACGAGGTAAAAGATGCGATCATTACACAGCGTCCATTCGTCGCTCATGATCGGCGAGTCCAGAAAATGCAGACATACCTTTATAACGTGCATTATGTAGTTGAAGCGCACTTTGAATGGTCGGGCAAAGAGCCTGAAGATGAGAACCTTGGCAAACACCTTGATGTTTTTCGTCGATCATTAGAAGCAGGAGGTCGTCGCGATGTCTTCCTGGGATTAAGGGAATGTACTGCCATTGTAGAACCGATTGATGTTAGGTTAAATGATTTCAAAGCTCAAGACAGGTTCAAGGCTGTTGTGAAAGAACAACAGGAGGCTTGGAAGCAGATGGGGCAGACGGGTCTGACGATGTCTATCGGCCTGATGTTTCACGGATGGGAGTGGGGCTCTGCCAAGGACGGAACAGATACCCCGATATTTTTTCATGCAATGGTGCAAAACGGCATTCTTGAATACCCACATCCAGATGATAATACCAAGCTAATACGCCAAAAATTTGAAAGGAGGGCTACACAATGATTGCTGAACTTGTCAGGCAATATGACACACTCAAAAGATGTAATGTTGCGGTACCTGACCCGTATTTCGATGAACTGGATGTCTGGGTAGAAATTGTGTTGAAGTCTGATAACTCTTTTCGTGTGAATTGGCTGGGAAATGCGCCAAAAGATAAGAAAACAGCAAAAGAAGTAGCTTGTAAAGACTTGGATTGTCCCGTTACGGAGAAATCAGCCTGCCGGTCAGTCGGGAACGACTCTCCACACGGCCTTGTGGATAATGCCAAGTGGATTTTCGGTAAGTTCGCAACTGAGAACCAGAAGCAAAAAAAGACGAAATTGGAGCAGAAAAAGAAAAGCATTGGTAAGCAGAACCAGAAGAATATCCCGCCTGATGAAGCCAGACGGCAAGCTTATCTGAACCAGATAAAAGCGTTCTATGACCATAATCCGGCTGTGCTCACTGAGGTTAAAACAGTTTTTGATTGGCTCTCCTGTGATGCTAAGCGCAATGAGTTGTGGGAAGCTGTGGAGAAGGAGTTGGAAGACAAGATTATAGATGGGAAAGGAGTGAAGCTTTCTGAGGAAGATCAAGGCAAGTGGCGGAAAAGAGCATCAGAGGCGAGAATTCGGTGGGTGGTTGAGCGCGTGGGTGAATCCGGTAAACCGGTGAATGCACTGGAGAATGTGAAAAAGGAGTGGAAAGCATTTCAGAAGGGTAAGAATGAATGGTGGATCACCAGTTTGGTAGATGGAGAACGGAAACCAGCCCGAATACTCCATCCTAGGATTAAGGGTGCCAGTCTTGTGTCGTTCAACAATGCAGCAATGTACTGTGGTCATTTGAGCCCTGAGTACAGAGGAAAACCTGGCAAGGATATTGAGGAAGTAGATGTCGACGAAGAAAAGAAGCTCCAGAAAAGGCGTCAAGGATCTAAACATGGTAATGAAAAAGCGGAAACAGACGGCAGCGCTCTTCCTGCTCAAGTTGGATGTGAAGAGGCGGAGAAATACTCTAAGGCTCTTGAGTGGCTAATTGTAAACTCGTCAGTCAGGTTCGAAGATTCAGTCAATTGCATCTGGATTGATCAGAGGCAATCGGATGGCAAACATCTGGATAAGAGTGCTCATGATCTTCTTAAGCCACAGAACGAAAAGAGTACATTTAAGAGAGGAAAGGCCAAAGGTAACAAGGGACAAGTTCTCGCGGATAGCGACGATTTGCTCAAAGCTTTACAGCGGTTTAGAAACGCTCAAGAAGCTGGTTACCGTGACAAGCGATTTTATCTGCTTTCGCTCCTCTTACGGCGGAAGGGACGGCACGCAATCCTTGGCAGCTATGTTGGCACTATGGGACTACTTGATGACAACGCCAATCAGTTTGTCAGTCGTACCAAAATATTGATTCCTTCGCAGTATCTAAACAAAAAAGATGAAGCCCGTGAGTTCTGTCCTTCATTGAAGGATATTCTCTCTGCTGCCGGCATCAAGTCTGAAAAGAAGCCACGGCTGGTGTGGAACCGTGAGGTCATTGAAGTCATCGTGGCCGGTCGCCCCCTGCCTGCTGATCTGTGCCGCTTGGTAATACAGAAAGCCATTAAGGATAAACACATGGAACGGTCGGAAAAGAAACGATCAGAATACTTGGCCCTCCTTGCTATTGCCGCAGGATGTGTCAGACACTATCTAACAAAAATTACGAGAAAGGAGGATTATGGAATGGGACTTGATATAAACATTAAGGCCGATGGCTATCTCGTTGGGCGCTTATTTGCTTTGTGTGAGAAAATTCAGAAGCGGGGAAGAAATTGGGGGCCAACTCTTTCAGACAAATTGTTCTCCTCTGCTATTGATATGCCGAGACAGACACTGGTACAACTTTACAAAAACTGCCTCTGTTACGATATGCACAAGGCAGACAGCGAGTGGTTTGCAGAGATATTCGATAAGGTCAAATTGAATGATAGCGATAGCGGGCAAGGTGAGGTACTGTCTCAAAATGGCGTGGATCAGTTTGCTTTCATGTTGGGCTACTGGCACCAACGTAGCGAACTGAGGCCACCAGATTAGAAAGCCGGCAATAACGATAAGAATATCGCAAACAAAAAATAATAAAAAAAGGAGAATAACCATGAGCACAGATACTTCAAAAGACCTTATTAAGAGCCGTGTTGACTTTGTACTCGTTTTCAGCGTTGACAATGCCAATCCTAATGGTGATCCCGGCTATGACAATCGGCCGCGAATGGATGCATATACAGGACATGGTTTTGTAACTGATGTATGCATTAAAAGAAAAATTCGTAACCGAGTGGAAGTGATAAAAAAACTTACTGATGGTTATAACATATGGGTCCGTTCAGGGACTTATCTTCGAGATACGGTTGATAAATATGGTGGCGATAAAGACAAACTCTGTAAGCAGTTCTTTGACATAAGAGCTTTCGGCGGTGTCTTGACAAGTGATTCCGATTCTGGAGGTGAGGAAGGCCAGACGGGAGAAACAGAGAAAAAAACTAAAAAAAGTGGAAAGAATGTTAAATCCAAAGTCAGTCAGATTCGTGGACCGGTGAGCATTCAATATGCCAAAAGCGTTGCCCCTGTTATCGTGGAAGACGACGAAATAACACGAGTGTGTCCTACAAAGTTCGACCCTAAAAAACCGGACAAGCAGACAGAAATGGGGCGTAAGAAACGAGTCCCCTTTGCGGTATATGTTACGAAAGGATCTGTTAGTGCCAGACTTGCTGAAGGTGATAAGGGAACGGGATTTTCTGTTGAGGATTTGAATTTGTTAAAAACTGCAATGGAAACTTTGTTTTTAAATGATGAAAGCACGGCTAGACCCATTGGATCAATGATTGTGCAAAAAGGAGTGTTTTTTACACATTCTTTGTCGAAAGATGGCGACGAGGCAGTACATAAGACACTGGATCGTCTCAAGGTAGAATTTGTTGGCAAAGATGAAAACGGTGTCAAAGTCGATAAACCAGAAAAGGCCAGAGATATGGGATGCTACAAGATATCCCTCGACAAGACTGATCTCCCCTCTTCAATCCAGATAGAAGAGTTCGGCGATTATGCTGCCGTAGTAGATGCCTGATACTTGCAGAAGACGATTTAATGTAGATCATAAATTTTAACAGGAAAAGACAACACAGAATGCCTGACCATAAAGAAACACAACCCATCCCGCCTCACGGTGGATACCAGGAATACTATGACGTATATTAGAAAAGTATGCCTATGAAGAAAAAGGGGAAACATATTCCAATTAATAGTGATTTGATTCTGTATCAGACAGAGGATGGGAAAACCAGAATTGAAGTCCATCTTCAGGATGAAACAGTTTGGCTAAGTCAGAAACTCATGGCTGAACTGTTTCAGAAAGATGTCAGGACAATTAATGAACACATTAAAAATATCTTTAAAGAGGGGGAGCTTGCACCTGAATCAGTTATCCGGAAATTCCGGATAACTGCCGCTGACGGCAAAAGCTATGATACAGCCCACTATAACCTTGATGTGATTATTTCCGTTGGTTATCGGGTGAAATCCCACTGCGGCACACAGTTCCGCATATGGGCTACCCAGCGGCTGCGGGAATACATTGTCAAAGGCTTCACCATGGACGATGAGCGCCTGAAAGAAGGCAGGAACATCGGTTCCGACTACTTTGACGAACTGCTGGAACGGATTCGGGACATCCGGTCCAGCGAAAAGCGCTTTTACCAGAAAATTCGTGACATTTATAAACTTGCGGTAGATTACGATCCGAACTCAGAGGAAACACTGGAATTTTTCCGCATTGTCCAAAACAAGCTGCACTTTGCCATTTCCGGGAAGACGGCGGCGGAAATAATTTCCGGACGGGCGGATTCATCAAAGCCCAATATGGGATTGACCTCATGGAAAGGCGCCAAAGTCCGCAAGGGGGATGTGACCATTGCCAAAAATTACCTGAATCATGATGAGATAGAGCAACTCAACCGCATTGTGGAAATGTACCTGAACTATGCCGAAGACCAGGCCAAACGCCGCCGGCGGGTTTTTATGCGCGACTGGCGGGAAAAGCTGGATGCCTTTTTACACTTTAACGAACGGGATATTCTCACGAATGCAGGTAAGGTTGCCAGGGACATAGCGGATAAGCTGGCGCTTAAGCAGTATGAAGCATTTAACCATAACCGGCTTGAAATCGAAGCGAAAGAGGAAACCCTTGCTGATGATGAAGAGTTAAGGAATATGGAATCAGCTATTAAAAGCAAGAAAAAACGGAGACTCAAAGATGGCAGTTTATAGCGAAGATGATCTGATTCAGCTTTCAGCGTTGCAGCATATGCTATTCTGCGAGCGGCAGTGCGCACTGATACATATTGAACAGATTTGGAGTGAAAACCTGTTTACTGCCGAAGGGAGAATTATGCATGATAAGGTTGATACAGGAAGTCCTGAAACACGAGGGAAGATCCGCCTTGAATTCAGTATGCCTC
>CAJVYN010000116.1 GCA_913009355.1 uncultured bacterium
CTTACACCAACCTGGCCCTTTACTAACTTTATGTAATAAGAAGGTGGGTTTGGTAAGAATTAGGCAGAATTGTTTTAGTTTTTTCCGCAGATTAGAAATATCAAAGGTCTTTATTCGGCTGGGCGGTCGGACACTCTTGGTAGTACCTGTGTTAAGCGGCGCAGTGTAGCAGTAACAGCGAGATTTTGTCTCTGGGCCACTTCTACAGGAGCAGTGCTTTCATACACTTTAGTAATAGCCTGTTCTAATCCCCCATGATCTTTTAGATATTGGCCGATTCTGCCCCATTCAGAGTTAAATTCGTCATCTGCTTCTTGTGGCTGGCAATATCGTTGGTTGTGCTCATCTACCAATTCTCGGAGCTTGGCAGCCAATCGTTTGCGTGCAGCTTTGTAATAGTTTTCCGCATCGGTTTTTTTTATGCCCAATGCCTTAGCTATCTGAGGATTAGTCATCTGCTCACACACACGCCCATGAAGCACACGAAAATAATCACCTTTGCCCGTTTGATGGTATTCGGTCATCAGTGCCTCGACAGCTTGCAGCAAAATACCCTCCACCCAGGCAGCATAAAATTCATCAACGTATTCAGCAGGTTCATCCATAGCTTTAATTGTTGGTAAATCCGCCCGGGCGAGTAATTCAGCTGCGTTTTCAGCGAGCAGGCGTTGACGACCTTTTTGGACCCTTGCACGATTCCCCAATATATGACGTACAACCGTACATAGCAATGTTCGCAGTTTTGATGAGCGATCTACAACCCAGCGTTGAAGCAGTTGGTTACGCAGAATTGCCTCAAAGGTCTCTGAAGCTACATCTTCGGCGTCTTCGATTCCCAGCTTAGCTCGCTGTTGGGCAAAACGACAAACAGGGAGCCAATAGTCACTTAAAAACTGGTGCCAGTCTCGTTCATTACCCTCCGTAACCACTCGAAAAATCAATGTTTTACTGGTTTGCGGGAAGCTCATAGCAAGAAAGTATACCCTTTTTATGGCTCTGAGCAAAAAGAAAATGCCCCTATTTTACCGAACATGCGAGTTCATTACATAAAGCAGGTGGAAGGACGAAATGAAAGTAAGTAGCAAGGAAGCCTGAAAAAAAGTTAATCGAACAAAAATAAGAACCTAATATTTTAAGGAGACATAAAATGGGTATTTTTTCAAGAATCAGCGACATTATTTCAGCAAACCTCAATGATATGGTTGAGGGCATGGAGGACCCCGAAAAGATGCTTCGCCAAGCAGTTCGGGAAATGGAAACAACTATCGACCAAGCTAAAGAAAGTACAGCTAAAACTATGGCTGGCCAGAAAATGATCAAAACAGAGCTTGAGAAGAATCGTCAGCAGGCCAAACTATGGACCGGTCGTGCCGAAACTGCGGTAGCTGATGGTAATGATGAACTGGCTCGCAAAGCTATTGCCCGCAAGCAGGAACATGAAAAGCTGGTTGTAGCTCTTGAGGATGAAATCGCCGAGGCGGACCAGACCATACAAAGGCTTCGCCATCAATTAAGTGCTATGCAGGCCAAACTCGCCGAGGCCAAACGTCGCCTAACAACACTTTCTGCTCGCAAACGTGTAGCCGATTTGCGTTCAAAGGTAAATGAAGTATCAGAAAGTACTTCCCCAAAAAGCAATGCCTTTGCCAAGTTTGACCGCATGCGTGAGAAAGTCGAGATGGCTGAAGCTCAAGCCGATGCAATGCGAGAATTAGGCTGTGAAACCGGTGCCAATGCAGCTCTTACACTCGAAACAGAACAGGAAGCTACAAGCGCCGAGGTCGAAGCCGAATTAGCAGAACTCAAAAAGAAAGCTAAAGCGTAATATTCGTCACATGTATAAATATTCTACTGTCGATAGTGTATTAGTCTTTTGCAAATTGGTACGACTACATTATTAGTTTTGAACGCAATTACGAGAAAAAACAAACCAATAACTCTTTAAGGAATGCGAAAATGAAAAAGCTGAATGCTTTAGTATTGGTAACAGTTGCATTTATTAGTCTGGCCACAACGGCTTATGCGGTTCCAGTTGAATGGGCAGTTGTTGATGGTGGGAATGGTCATTACTATGATATGCTCAACTCGCCTGGGATCAAATGGCCAGACGCATTCAATGCTGCACAAAGCTTAACTTTTCTTGGTGTACAAGGAAATCTTGCAACGCTAACTTCAGATGGAGAAAATGATTTTGTCTTTACATATTTCCTGGAGAACACAGGTATTGACTCAGTTCACATTGGCGGCTGGCAAGCGCCTGGAAATGATCCGGCAGTAGGATGGAATTGGGTAACCGGTGAAGCCTGGGACTACACCAACTGGGGCGTAGCTCAACCAAGTGATACTGATGGTGATGAAGATCGATTAACAATGTGGGCAGGAGGACTAAATGCGGGGCACTGGAATGACATATCACAATATAATGGCTCACCTGGTAACTATGGTTATATAGTTGAGTATGCCGTACCAGAACCAGCTATTCTATCCCTACTGGCCTTAGGAGCGCTATTGATTCGAAGAATTCGCAGCGAGTGAAATAATAAATTGCAAAGTCTCAACAGAATTAATGATGAATTTATTGCCTGGAACCACGAACTACGAACTAAATATTCGCGTTGTGATAAATTCGCAGGATAGAAGAAATCATTTTGCTGACCGAATGATTTTCTCTCAAATGTTGCTGTGCCCCGCCGGCTAATTGCCGTGCTAACTCATGGGAGTCGAGCAGCCGCCGCAGACTGTTATAGATGCTCAGTTCATCATCAGGGTCAAAGGCAATAGCGGTTTTTCCTTCGATAATCAAATCATCGACCCCTCCCTTACAGCCTGCCACAGCCGCTCCGGCGCTCATTGCCTCTAATAATAAAGGGTTAAAAGCGTTATCGGGTACGGGCTGTATAAAAATATCTCCAGCCGCAAGAACCGTTCGCCAAGGCTCCAATCTCGGAACAATTGTAACAATCTGCAAAAGGCCCAGTTCAGTCAACAATTTCCGCAGACCACTCTCCGCACGCCCTCCGCCTATTATCACCAGCATAAATTCATATCCGTCAATAGCTAAGTGCTTCACTGCGCCAAGCAGATTCTCAAAATCACTCTCACTTCTCAGAGGGCCAGCCGTTACCATACTCGCAAGCTGGCCGGGCTTACTGAAACAGCCCGTTGTCTTCGACGCAAAAGTGCCTATGTTTACCTGCTCAATTCGCTCAGCAAACCTTGGATAAACTTTTGCAATATTAACCGCTATACTTTCAGCCGGCACGATGATTTTTGCTAAACGTTTTGACGAAATAGAAAGCTGATTGAATCGCTTCTGCAGCGAATTAACCGTCAACACGTAAGGCAAGCCCAACTGTCGTGCCAATTGCCTGGTAAGTGATGCTTTGCTTTCGCAAAGACAGTGCAGAACAGTGGGCTTGAACTTCTCGAGTTTTTCGAGAAGTATCTTTTTATTTTGACGTCCCATTAAGGGCAGATTAAAAACAGGGTGTCTGAGTACCTCGACTGCCGGCGAAACGACAGAATCCACATCACAGCCGGGTCGGCAAACCAAAGCCGCAGGAATAGATTCATCCGCCAAGCCAACGAGCAGATGCTCTAAAAATATCGAATACTCAGAGACCGTCTTCTCCGAAGCAATCAGAGCCGGCCGAAGCGACTTCTTTTTGACTGTTTCCGACGTTGAATCTTTTTGCTCTTCGCCCATAGATAATATATTATCGCAAAATCAACTTCCCTGCTATTCTTAAAATCGAGGAAGAACAAATAATGGCAAAATAAAAGGCCCGCCATATCGGCGAGCCCGCTGACTCTTGATTAAATAGACTGTCTCGGTGCTAACTCCTGCGGCTGGCCTTAACCATGTCTTCTTCTCTGACGCCGTGATATGTTGTCAGTGTATATTCGAACTTCTTAACTGAATTGGGCTTTAGTTTTACAGTGAACTTGACGCTGTCAATATCAATTTTTTCAAAGTCGTCGAACTGACCGCCTTTTTGAAGCTTCCAATACTGAGTACCAAAATTTCTTCTAACCTCGACCTTTGCCGGCATGCTCCGAGTGTTTCTCACTTCAATAGTAAATCTGCGAATCTCATCCCATCCTGCGATATTGCCTTTACGGTCGAATCTGTAGCTCTCGGTCTTAAAATCCATAAGCTTCGGTTCAACAACTATATCAGCTACCGAGCCAAGATTCAGCTCTACATCCTCATCAACAGGGATATACTTGAAACCGGACTGTCCCGTATAAGATAAGTGCCCCTTATCGTCAACGCTTCTATAAACTTTCAACATTCCGCCGGGGATGGGTGTATCGCCAAGTTTATGCTCCTTGTCATTCTTGAAGCTGAGGAACCGAAGAACGGTATTTCCGTAACGCTGCTGTTCGTATTTATAGAGATTGACGACCGGCACACTATCAACGTCAAAGCTGAGCAGCCGTTTCGACCAGCCGGTCGGAATTGTCTCAGTGCCCTCAATTGTGTAGAGAAAGTACTCGCTAAGGCCTTCCTTTTTTATTTGCTTTAGTTTTTCGTCTGCGAGGGCGATCTCTGGAGCTCCTGCTACCCTTCTTATCTCTCTTTCAGCCTTTTTACTTACAGACCTCCCTAAAAATACGGGTCTTATCCCTGGTCTTCCATAGGGGAATTGTCTGCGGGCAAGGTCTGCTATCTGGTCGAGGATGTGGACTTTGCCGACAATAAGCCGGGTCTGGGCGTTTTCATAATCTTCTCCGCTGTTGTTTGTAACGCGAACATAGCCGGCCAGACGCATTGTCTTTTCATCTTCTGTGAGCGTTCCCATATAAAACGCCCGCCAGGAAAGGCCGCTGGTCAGGTACGAAATCTCAACCGGCACTTTTTCACTTACGCCGCTTTCGATATTCCATAAGCCGAGATTTCTCACACGCGGCGGAAAGGATAGCTCGGTGATGTCAATTTTGTCTGCCCTTGCTTTAGGGAGCATCTCTAAGCTGGTCGGGTCGATGAGCGTATTGGCCCAGGAAAACTGCAAGCTGTTTTTACCCTGTTTTAACGTAAGGGCTCTGCTTTCACGCACCAGGGTCATATCCGCTGAGTTGTAGATAGTAAGCTGCACCGTATCCCGCCTCGGCAGCGTAACTAAATCGACCTTTGCATACGCCGAAGAAGCGGTTGCAACGATTATCAGTAATATTAATGTACGTTTCATTTTACTGCTCCTTTAGTTTGATATGTTCAGGCTCATTATCTTCTTCTTGCACCCTGCGGCCTTACATTGAGGCGGTTATAGTGCATTTTCAAGTTCTCAGTGGCGGGGCCGTCCTCGGTGCGGGCGGGTAACGTTATCTCGAACTCAAGGGTGTTAGCGTCTTTTTTGACATAGTCCATATTGCACTTTTTCATCTCCCACTGGCCGGGGATGTGCTGTATCATTGTCAGCACAGCCGGGCTGTCCTTGAAATTCTCGATTTTGGCAGTGATAATTTCATCGGTATCGTAGAGAATTACTTTCCTGTTGTCGTTCTTTCGCAGATTGATTCTTTTATCTCTCATTTTTCGTTGTGTTACGACAATATCTCTGCTGTCACCGATATAGAGCTCCATTTTCTCACCGACAGGAACTTGTCCTGTTATGTCCTCACCTAAGAATATTGTGCTTTCGTAACCATCATCCTGGAACAGTCGGGCCTTGCCGCCCCACAGAGAAAATTTTCCTAAACCGCTCTTGCTGTTGTTCACGATTTCATAGCTTACAGGTATCCCGACATTTCTGTTCTCAAGTTTCTTCGGGTCCCATGGCAGCTTGGCGGCGTCGAATGTCCAGACCTTTCTGATTGGCACCTTATTTGCTTTTAAGAACAGCATCTGTTTTGTTTCTTCATTTTTGATACCCTGCTCGAAGGCCTCACCGTAGTCCAGCAGTACCCTGGCCCGGTCAAAATCTTCGCCTGAGAAATTTCTCAGCACTAAATAGCTTTTCAGATTGACGGCGGTTTCCGCCTTATCTGCTATTGCTTTATACGTAATCAATCTATCGATATTACCGAGTAAGTAACTGATTCGTACCGTCTCGGCATAATCGCTGTCGCTGCTGATTTTCCAGACTAAAGCAGCTTCAGCCGGCGGATAGCTGACATTTAGAAGTGTCACTTTATCCGGGTGGTCCAGCACCGCCAATCTGATAGAATCGGTATCGATACTGACGCCTTTCCAGGAAAAATCCACCGTATTAAGGCCTTTCTGAAGAGTCAGCACACGTTCTTCTTCAATCAACGTGGCGTATGGATTGTCCAGCCGAATCACCGTCGCCGCCCGTTCAGGCAGAGCCACCAGCTTGATTCTGGCCTGTGCAACCCCACTGCACACAAACAGCAGCACCAAAATCATAATTAGTTTGTCTCTTTTACCGTTCATAATTCAATCTCCTAAAAAAGTTTTTCTTGTTTTATTGATTAGCCTGCTCTTCTCGTCTGCCATGATACGTCGTTACTGTATATGTAAATGTCCGCTTGCTTCGCGGCTTAACTTTTGCCTTGAAGCGTGCGTGCGTGGCATCATGCTTTTCGTAAGGGACATCTTGTCCATCATTCATCTGCAGCGTCCAATATGCGGTTCCGAAGCCACGGGTTATTTCCACCTCAACCGGTAGATTACGGGTATTGGTAACTTCTACTTTCCAACTTCGTATTTCATCCCAGCCGGCAACATTGTTTTTGTTATCAAAAACATAATTATCTGTCTTGAAGTTCATCAGTACCGGTTCCACTGAAACCAGCCGTGCCGAACCAAGATTTAATTCGACCTCTTCATTCACAGGTATATACTTAACACTCATCCCGCCGATGTATGACAGATAACCCTGCTCGTCGGCTTGGCTGTATATCTGCACATTCCCATTTGGAATTGGCGTCTCACCGAGGTTGTGTTTTTTATCATTGGCAAACGCAATGTACCTTACCGTTTCAGTGCCCCAGCGCTGCCGGTCGTATTTATAAAGACTCTTTACCGCAATATCCTCAGCTTCAAAGGAAACCAGCCGCTTACCCCACCCATCGGCAATAGTTTCAGTTCCCTCAATCGTATAAAGAAAATACTCACTCAATCCCTCTTTTTTGATTTCCTTGATGCCCATACGCTCAAGTTTATTACCAACAGCAACACTGTCAGCTTCATAAAAATACTTTTCCACTGACGAAACTGATTTGTCGTTTTTAATGTCTCTGCGGTCTTGCGGACAGATCGGAAGAGCGTCGTGTAGGGAAAGAGTGTAGATCTCGGTGGTCGCCGTATCATTAAAAAAAAAAAGAAAAGACAAAAAACAAAACTTAGACACAAAGAAAGTTAGCGTACTTCTTTGTACCGCTACCCTTCCTATCTGTACAGATCGCCTCACATC
>CAJVYN010000117.1 GCA_913009355.1 uncultured bacterium
CAGAACAAAAAAAATTAATGCTTCTTTTCTCTTTTCTTTTTTTTTTTTTCAAGCAGAAGACGGCATACGAGATAAAGGAATGTGACTGGAGTTCAGACGTGTGCTCTTCCGATCTCTATAGAGTTGATGCCAACAAATCCAAAAACCTCTTTTTTCGCCATCTGCACCCACCTACTGCCCGGCCCAACGATTTTGTTAACAGGGTTGATAGTTTGTGTTCCAAATGCCAAAGCTGCTATCGCCTGCGTTCCGCCGATGCGATAGACTTCGTTAATTCCCAGCTCGCAGCAAACCGCTAAAGTTACCGGATGAATACTGTCTTTGTATCTTGGTGGCGAAACTATGACAATTTCTTTTACGCCTGCCACCTGTGCAGGTACTGCCGTCATTATTACCGTAGAAGGCAGTGGAGCAGAAGCACCCGGAACACAAATACCAACTCGCTTTATAGGGGTGTACTTTATTCCAGCAGGAGTATTTTCTTTATCAATTAAAATTTCTTTTTGATATTTCCGAACGTTCTCAATTGCCAGCCGAATCGATTTCAGAAGTTTAAGGTTTTCTTTTTCTATTTTCTTGTGGGCCTTTTCTAAATCCTCTTTCGGAACTCTAAATTGCTCAGGTATTAATTTGACCCCATCAAACTCTTCTGTATATTTGGCAACCGCCGCATCTTTATGTTTCCTGACATCTTGAAGAATTTTTTTTAACTGCACATCATTATCATCGCCATAATCAAAATAGGTTGCCTGCCTTACTGCTGCATGAATTTCTCTTAATTTTGCATGCCAGTCCGGCCGTAATGAAGAAATTAGAATTTGGTCGAGTTCGTGGGGCATTGGTTTATCCTTTACCTACCGAAATTTCCGTAGCTGTAAACCCGTGTTGCCCGGTGCAGCAGTAGATAGTTTTCGCCTTTGTATTTAGTAACAATCCCCGCTACTTTGAATCTTATCGGCTCCGGCTCAGCTGATTGTCTCTGCTCTGCTTTCTCCAGCACTTCACAGGGCAATAGATTAAGTTTCACCTGTGGAACGTTTCGGCCGAGAGCGTCAAGAACGAAATCGTATTGCGTATTTTGAGCTTTTCCTTTTTCGCAATACGCATCACGCGCGACGCACGACGAGATAAAGCCGGTTCTGTCGGCTAAAATAAAGTCCTGCTTCAATGCCAACCCTTTTCTCAACTGTGCAGTGCTGACAGTCGGCCTGGCTTTGAGCTTATCTATTATCTCCTGCGGTATGGCTAATACATCGTTCGACTCATTGATAGTCAGCTCATTGTCTTTCTGCTGCGTTTTTTGTGATGTTGACGATTCAGCCCGCTTGACTTTGCTGAGCGGCAAAAAATAGATGCCGAATATAAAATTCCTGCCCCCGTATTTTGTCACTCTGCCCCAGAGCCGAATATCGTACTGCGTATTGCGTATTGCGTATTGCGTCATCTTTTCCAACGCCGCCGACGGCAGCAATTCGATAGTTGCACCAGCTTTTATAAGACCCTTACCATCGCTTACGTCTGAGTCGAATTCAAAAAACCATTTGTCCGGGTCGTTGCCATCGGCGCTTCTCAATTTGCCATCGACGCCGGCCAGGACAAAGCCGTCCATCAGCGGCTTGGTCTTTTTCAAACCGCCTGCTGCTCTGCCGGCAACTGTGCTTATAAGCAAAGCTGTCAGGATTGAGATTATTAAATTTTTTGCCATTACCGGGATTTGCTCCGGAAAAAACTTTCAGAAAGAACCTACTAAAATATCCCTGACTTCATCCGGCCCGCCGGCAATACGTATGTGCCGACCGCTGTCCGGCTCGTCAGCTGCAATCAAATCGACTAACGACTTCCAAAATCCGCCTACAAGTATAATCGGTTTATCCGCTTCGGGAAAGCCTTTGTTTTTTAACTCCCAGACCTTTGCCAATTCCAGCAGTGTCCCTGTTCCGCCGGGCAGCACGACATAGGCCCGCCCTAATTTTATTAATGTGTCGAGCCGGTCATCGGGCGAATCGGTAACAATTTCACGACTAACATATTCATTAGCTTTACTGCGTTTGAAAGCCGAGCAGGTAACGCCGATAGTTTCTCCGCCGGCCTCCGATGCCGCTTTAGCCGCCGCCAGCATCGTCCCGCCATATCCGCCGTTAGCAATGGTGAAACCGGCCTGCGCCAGCAATTCTCCCACTTTATAAGCCAGCATATAAGCCAAATCACCTGGCTCTGCTTTAGCGGTGCCGAAAATAGTTATCGTTTTTTCAACCATTTTTTCTTTTTACTTCTTCTGCCACTTCATAGAAGGCACCAAGACACTAAATATCTTAAAATCCTAAGCACTAAATTCTAAATCCTAAACAAATTCCAAGACCCAAATTTCTCAAATTCGAAACAACAGTGTTTTTGCCACAGGGCATCCTGTGGAGAACATTTGAATTTCGGATTTTGATATTGTTTAGAGTTTAGATATTAGGATTTAGTATTTGCTCATATCTTCTGTCTTCTGAATTCTCTTTTATCTCTGTGTTCTCTGTGGCTATTTCTTTTTTTTACGGGTGTAGTTTAGAAGTCCGGCTGAGAGCAGAATCTGCCTGTCCCTGTCGGAAAGTTCCAGCCTGCCGGTAAATTCATACTTGCCGGTCTTGTCGATAATCTTAACTTCATCGCTGCTTTTTATCGATTCGAGCAGATTGTCAATCTGCAATTGGTCGCCGGGTTTGATTCTGTCATAATCAGCCTGCCCGGTAAATTCTATGGGCACTATACAGAAGTTAATTAAATTGGCTTTGTGAATTCGTTCGATACTTTTTGCAATCACCGCCCGGACGCCGAGGTACATCGGACAGAGAGCTGCGTGCTCTCTTGACGAGCCTTGGCCGTAACTTTGACCCGCAATAATGATACCGGCTATTGCCTTTTTCTTTAAGTCAAGAGCCCGTTCAGCGAATGTCGGTTTACCCTGTTCGTTAAAACAATTGAAAACCACCTTTGCATATTCCGGCACATTTGAGCGCAGCTTCAGAAAAGCACCAGCCGGCATAATATGATCGGTGGTTATTTTATCTTCGCATTTAATCAGCACCTCGCCCTGCAATCCTTGCGGCAGTGGCGAAGCCGCTTCCGGTACGACAATTGTGGGCCCGCGCAGAACCTCTACTTTTGCCGCTTCTTCTTCGCTCAAAGGTTCTTCTATCATATTGTCGTTGATGATAAATTCATCCGGCGATTCAATTTTTGGGTATTTTAGCCCGAAAATTTCGGGCAGATTGCGAGGGTCGGTAATTCGGCCGGTCAAAGCCGAAGCAACCGCTGTCTCAGGACTGACTAAATAGACCTGGTCGCCGATTGTTCCACTTCGGCCGGCAAACTTCCTGTTAAACGTTCGCAGACTCACCACGCCGTCGGCAGGCGAAAGGCCCTGGCCTATGCACGGCCCGCAGCCCGATTCCAAAATGCGACCGCCTGCTGAAATAATATCGGCCAACGCCCCGTTTTCAGCTAACATATTCAACACTTCTCTACTGCCTGGAGCGACTGCAAATTCGACCATATTATTTATCTCTCTGCCCTTTAAGACCTTTGCAACCATCATTAAATCCGCAAAGCTGGAGTTCGTGCAACTGCCTATAACAATCTGTCCTGTTTGAACGCCTGCAATTTCAGCTATCGCTCTGATGTTATCCGGTGAAGACGGACAGGCCGCCATTGGCTGCAGTTCAGCCAGATTTATTTCGATGATACGCTCGTATTCGGCATCCGCATCGGCGGCCAGCGGCTGATAGTCTTTTTCTCGTTTCCGGGCTGTGAGAAATTTTCTGGTTTGTTCATCACTGCCAAAGATACTCGTTGTTACGCCCAACTCCGCTCCCATATTTGTTATCGTCGCCCGCTGTGGAACTGACAGCGTTGAAACGCCCTGGCCGAAATACTCAACCACCCAGTTCACATTGCCTTTTGTCGTAAGAATGCTGAGCAGTTTAAGAATAACGTCCTTGGCTGCCACCCAGCCGTTCAATTCTCCGGCCAATTTGACGCCTAAAACTTTCGGACAGGTCAGGTAGAACGGCCCTTTAGCCATAGCTATCGCTACATCCAGTCCGCCGGCTCCGATGGCAAGGGTGGCAATTGCCCCGCAGGTTGGTGTATGCGAATCGCTGCCCAGCAGTGTCGTCCCGGGCCTGCCGAATTTTTCCAGATGAACCTGATGACAAATACCATTGCCCGCCCGCGAGTGATAGACTCCTGATTTGGCAGCTACCGTCTGCAGATATAAATGGTCGTTATGGTTCCATGGCCCGAAGCCGGCTATATTGTGGTCAATATAGCTGACCGACAATTCCGTTTTAACTCTGCCCGCCCCCATTGATTCAAACAGCAAAAACGCTGTCGTTCCCGTGGCATCCTGCGTAAGTGTCTGGTCAATCCGAATGCCAATCTGCTCGCCGACGGCGATTTTGCCGTCAACCAGGTGCCTGGAAAGTATCTTGTAAACAAGCGTTTCTCCCAATTTCGCAATCCCTTCTTAAGAATTGATTATTATTATGGTCAACGTTTTTTCCTATTATCAATTATCAATTATCAATAATCAATAAAAAAGCGGCCTTGCACTCAATCGCACAAGGCCGCCTGCTTGTAAGCCACCTAATCAGGAATCGACCCTAATCAGTTCTGCCTCTCATTAACCAGATACGCATCTTCTTCAGCCCCCGGCCCAAACTTTCCTACGGTTAAGCTATATGGGACCACTCCAAGCTCCCTGTCTTCTGCGGTCGCGGGGGGGATATTACCAGGAGGCCAGAATTTCCAGATATTATCGTTATTAATACCTATATTGGGCTTCTTCGCGAACTCTACGTGTGAATCATTAAACAGAACGTTTTGTCCGTCCCGCTGGTGTGCTGCTGCATTACCAGTCTTATCCGGATCATATATTATACCGTCCGTGCTGTTCCATGTCGACGGCTCTTCGCCCTCTGCGGCACCATCGATATAAACATCGGCATTCTTGTCCAGGTAAGGGTTCCTGTCTGCACAAACAGGACTGCTGGGACTACTTGCCGTACCGATGGGAAAACCCGCTATGGGCGCCCGTAGATTATAGGGCAGATGATAAGAGTAGCTGCAGTACAGCCCCGGCTTGTCGCCGAAATCCCAGGCGTCCACAAGTTCCTCTGCTGTAGTAGCAGGGTAAATGGAAAGCTTAAACTCTTTGACTCCGCTATCGGCTTTGCAGTTAAACAACTTTGGCGTCGCATCGGCATACTTTACCAAAAGATAGAAGCTGGACGTGATGGTTGCAGCGGCGCCAGGCGCGGTACCGAAAGCCTGGCTTTCCGACCCTGTACTGTCCCAATCCGTTATTCCTCCAGCCGAACTCCAAGTACTGGCTCTACCTCCTGCACGTGGATATTCCTCTTCATTATCGGTGGCATAAACCATCATTGACTTGCCGATGCCGGACAGATTCGTTCCACAGACCATTCGATAGGCAAGTTGCCTCACCCTCGCCAGAGCAGGCATCAAAAGGCCCATCAGCAACGCTATGATCGCAATCACGACCAATAGCTCAATTAATGTAAAACCTTTCCTTTTCATAATTTTTCTCCTTCACTCTTTTCGAGATTCGCAAGCCCAGCCACTCTTAAGCCCGCTTTACTTCCGCTGTGTTTTTAGATAGATAAATTGCCGCATTAGGAACGTAAAAAAAATTGTTTTCAGCGAATCTCCTTGAATTTACTATTTTTCACTTAAAAATGGCCGGTTTAAATTCGTAAACCGAATTTTATCAATAAGATTCTCGCAGTTAATCTCTCGACGTTTAAGATTGCTGTCGATTCAACGACGTAAACTGAGCTAAAAAAGCGCCACACTTTTTGGCAGGCAGGTTTAGGATATGAAACAAAAATTAAATATGATGGCAATTCAAACTATAATAAACTTTTTCTAAACCCATCTGTCTCTAATTTAGAGTAGCACACAGAAACCCTTCTGTCAAGTATTTTTCGTCAAATTCCCCTAATCTCTTGAAAATTTATGCAATTTGCTTAATATCTCTGTCAAGCAATTAGGAATTTACAGATATGACAAGCTATGAAAACGCCAAAAAACTGCTAAAAAAGCATAATCAGAGCCATCTTCTGGCTTTTTGGGAGCAGTTGAACACTGTCCAAAGGCAGAATTTACTTGCGCAAATTGGGCAGTTAGATTTTTCGAGAATAGACGATTGGGTCGCTAACTACATCAAAAAACCAGCTTCTGCTGCCATACCTGCTGATTTCAGCCCTGCTCGGTCCTACAGTATTAGTCCAGCTAATGCGGACCAGAAGCACAAATACGTCCGTGCCGGAGAATTGGGCAAAGAATTGATATCGGACGGCAGGGTGGCCGCTTTTGTCGTCGCCGGCGGACAGGGAACCCGGCTCGGATTCGATGGCCCGAAGGGAAATTTTCCCATCAGCCCTGTTAGAAATAAACGGCTGTTTCAAATCTTTGCAGAAACAGTCGCAGCAGTATCCCGGAAATATCAAACCATCTGTCCCTGGTATATTATGACCAGTCCCTCGAACCATGCCCAGACCAGGGAGATTTTCCGCTCAAATGATTACTACGGCCTCAGGGAGAGTAACGTCTTTATATTTCAGCAGAGTACATTACCCAATTTTAGTTTCGACGGCAAAATACTTCTGGCCGACAAAGCCAATATAGCCCGCTCGCCTGACGGCCACGGTGGAAGTCTCAAGGCACTTTATCAAAGCGGCGCCCTTGAAGATATGAAAAGGCGCGGCGTAGAGTTCATTAGCTATTTCCAGGTTGATAACCCCCTGATAAATATTTTCGACCCACTCTTTATCGGTCTTCACGCTCTCGATGAGGCGGAGATGTCTTCGAAGGCCCTGATGAAAACCGGGCCAAAGGAAAAAATCGGCAGCTTCTGTCTGGCCAATGGCAAGGTAACCGTCATCGAATACAGCGACCTGCCTGCCGAGATTGCTGAAAAGACAAATCCGGATGGCTCACTGGTATTCGAGTTAGGCAGTATTGCCATTCATCTTATCAATACAAACTTTGTTGAGAAGCTAAATGCCGGAGGATTTTCGCTGCCTCTGCACAGGGCTGTTAAAAAAATTCCGCACATCGACCAGCAGGGAAAACTTATCAGATCGGAAGAGCACACGTCTGAACTCCAGTCACATTCCTTTATCTCGTATGCCGTCTTCTGCTTGAAAAAAAAAAAACAAAACAAGACAAAAAAAAAAAAAAAAACAAACTCCAGTCAGAGCTC
>CAJVYN010000118.1 GCA_913009355.1 uncultured bacterium
ATTACCTGGCTGAACAACAAATGGGAGCAATTATGGAAAAACAAGCCCTTGGCAGCCTGAAAAATCTACCTACAAACGTGAAGTGCACCCGCTATGATGACAGTGGCAACTTGACAGATGACGGTACGTATCTATACTATTATGACTGTGAGAACCGCTTAACTGATGTGAATGACCAAAGCGATAATCCGATAGCTTCATACGAGTATGACTTTGCCGGCAGACGTATATCCAAGACCGTCAGCGGCACAACTACGAAGTACGCTTATGACGGGGATCAAGTCGTCGCTGAGTACGATGGAAGTGATAACTTGCTGCGGCTTTTCTTTTATGGTCCCGGTATTGATGAGCCGTTCTTAATGTATGACGCAGATACGAACAAATACTATTATTATCACTTTGATGGGCTGGGCAGTGTGATTGCTCTTTCAAATAGTAATGGTGGAATTGTTGAACGTTACAGCTACGACGTCTTCGGCGAGCCGACTATTCTTGACCCGAGCCACAAGCCACGAGCGACGAACCTAATCTTCTGTCTTCTGCTTTGCCTTTTTAACAACGAAGAAATAAACTATCGCTCCTAAAAAATAAAACCAGAGCGAAGCCGCTATAGCCCCAGCCCATCCCTGCCAATCCTGTAATCCCGTCTAAAAATTTCTTCGTGCCTTGGCGTCTTAGTGGCTGAAAAAAATCTGCTCAGAAGCAGTTCCTTTTCCCCATTTTTTACACAAAAGCACTCACTTTTTCGCACATTTCACGTCATTTTTCGAACGTTTTCGAATATTTTCAAACGTTTTCAAACGTTTCACATCACTTTTCGGGACTACTTGCGCCTTTGATTGAAAATAATACCAAGGGCTGACAGTTAAACATTATTCGCTAACTTCATTATGTTTCAGCTTGACCAACTACCCCATTTTCGCTATTTTCAAGCAACTTCACCTTCACCAGCTCATTTTTTTTGAAATCTCTGCCTGTTTTTTCGAGATAGACCATAAAATATCTTTCGCTTCGCCCGCATGCCTGCCCTGTACCGCTCTGGTACAGGGCCTGCCCGTTGCTATTTTCCACTAAAATCGTAGCGGTCTGGCCAACAAATTGCCGCCTGAATTTAGCGCTCAATTCGACATTCAAATCGTGCAATATTTGTGAGCGTTTCTTTATAACTCTATTATCTACCACACCTTGCAAACTTGCGGCGGCGGTGCCTTTACGCGGCGAAAAGCTAAAAATATGCATCTTTGCAAAGCCAACTTCCCTCGCCAAATTGATAGTTGCTTCGAAGTCGGAATCCGTTTCGCCCGGAAAGCCAACAATGACATCAGTAGTTATAGCGGGCCTGTCGAGCCGGAATTTAATTAACTCGATTCTTTCTCTAAATTCGTCAGCGTTATATTGCCTGCACATCCTTGTCAGAACCGCATTTGAACCCGACTGCAGCGACAAGTGCAGGTGTGGCATAATGTTACGATGTTTGCAAAAAGTATCGAGTAATCGCTGTGTTACATCTGCCGGCTCTAATGAGCTCAATCTAATCCGTGCAAGATTCGGAATCTCTGTCATCTTATCGAGTAGATTAGCCAATTCATCGTTTTGCTGATTGACCCGGTTTTTTCGTCTAACGCTGCGCTGGCCGAAAGCTCCCAAAAATATTCCCGTTACAACAATTTCCTTATGCCCAGCTTCAACAAGCCCTTGTGCTTCCCGGATGACCGCTTCAACCGGCTTGCTGTGAACAAAGGGGCGGGTTTTAGGTATGATACAATAGCTGCAGTATCCGTCACAGCCATCTTGAATCTTAAGAAAAGCCCTGGTATGGCCCTTAAATGTTGTTAATTGAGGAAGTGTCGGCTGATAGGCAAACTTGTTTTTACACTTGATTTTAGAGTTGTTTTCTGTTTTAATTGTAGTGTCCCGGCGTGTTTGAAGGTTTTGGCAATCCGAAGTGAGGGCGTGGCCGGTGGCTATTCGGCTTAATACAGCGGCGATGGCTTCCCGATGCCTGACGAGATGGATATTTTTACCTAAGTCGTTTAGTTCGCCGATTTGTACGGTTGGCAGACAGCCGGTAACAATTATAACCGCACCAGAACTTAGTTTCCGTGCTTTTTGAATGTACTGCCGGCTTTTGGCCGATGCAGATAGAGTAACGCAGCAGGTATTGATAACGACCAGGTCGGGTTTGTCTTTAGACGTTTCGACCGGGGCGAGGCCGAGTTGTTCAAGCAGTTCTCGGATCTGCTGGCTTTCATATTGGTTGACTTTGCAGCCGAGGGTATTTATGGCAAAAGTTTTCATAATATGGTATAATTTGTTCACGATTGGCAATTGGCGATTGTAAGTTGTAAATCGCAAATCGTAAACCGAAAATCGTAAGAGGGTTTGTTATGGCATCAAAAACCGGTGCAGTCTGGGCAATAGATATAGGCAATAACTCCCTGAAAGCACTGCACTTAAGCGATGTAAGCGGCGTTGTTGAAGTAATCGGCTTCGACCATATCCGGCACGGTAAAATTCTTACCGGAACTTCTGTAACGGCTGCAGAAAGGGATGAGCTGATTGCATTAAGTTTGCACCAGTTTGTAAGTCGAAACGATTTGGGCAAGGATGATATAGTTGTTTCCGTGCCAAGCCAGAACAGTTTTGCCAGGTTCGTGAACCTGCCGCCTGTCGAGCCAAAACGCATTCCTGAAATTATTAAGTTCGAAGCAGCTCAGCAGATTCCTTTCGATATCAATGATGTGCAGTGGGATTGGCAGTTAATGACGGAAGCCGGCGGCAGTGAAACCAGGGTTGGCATTTTTGCTATAAAGAATGAGGTGGTCATCTCGGCGCTGGAGCATTTCAGCAGAGAGAATGTACAGGTCGGCTACGTCCAGATGGTACCAATGGCTCTGTACAATTACATCCTGTACGACCGTCCTGATTTGTGCAAGTCCGACAGTCAAGCCACAGTTGTTCTCGACATAGGCGCAGAGAATACCGATTTGGTCGTCTGTACGAGGTCAAGAGTCTGGCAAAGATGTATCCCAATGGGTGGTAATGCCTTTACGAGAGCAATAGCAGATGCGTTTAAGCTCAATTTTGAGAAAGCTGAAAAACTAAAGCGTACCGCTGCAATGAGCAAATATGCCCGGCAGATATTCCAGGCGATGAGACCAATTTTCACAGATTTAGCCGCTGAAATCCAGCGGTCGCTGGGATTTTATAACAATTCCAATCCTAACACTAAATTGTCTAAGATTATTGCTCTCGGGGGTGGAACAAAGATGCGTGGCCTGCTCAAATATCTACAACAGAGCCTGCAAATACCCATTGAAAGGCCGGATTCATTTAAGAAGCTCTCAATAGGCCCGGATGTCTCAGCAGCAAAATTCCACGAGGGTGTCGGTGAGTTCGGTACCGTTTATGGCCTTGCTCTCCAGGGTTTGGGCCTGGCGAGCATAGACAGCAACCTGCTGCCTCGCCGTATTGCCAGGTCAATGGCCTGGGCGGGTAAAGCTAAATACTTTATCGCTGCAGCGTGTATGTTGCTTCTGGTTTCAGTTCTGTGCTTCGCAAGAGTACTTTTCGACAAAGCCAATTACAACGATAAATCCAGCATCAGGCAAGAAATCAACATCACTATTAACACCACCAGACAATCCATTAAAAAGCTCGAAGACCAAAAGAGTAAAGCATCTGTTTATGAAGCGATAATACAAGATAAATTTAAGCTTTTTAAGTATCGTGATGTGGTTCCACGATTGTATCAAACCATGCTTTCAGCCCTGCCGAACGAAAAAAACGCTGCCGAACAAAAGGATAAAGGACTTTATAAGGCTTTTGCCGATGGCGACGTAGAAGCAGTTTTGAAAATTCCACGCAAGGAACGAAAGCAGATATTTTTAACGAGTATGTCAATCTATTTTACAGATGATGTTGCGATCGCAGAGTTTGGCGATGCAACTTCCCAGAGGGGAAGAAGTAGAGAACTGAGAGATATGGCTGCAGATGCTGACGAGAGTATGGGGGGGATGGGTGAGATGGGGGGAGCAAAACTTAAGTATGCAATAGCAAGCTATAAAAAGAAAGGCAAAAAAGCTGATTCCGGGAAGGAAGAGGATGCTGAAGAAGGGGCTGGATTTGTGGTAACTATGACCGGCTACAGTCCCTACAAAAACATAGGTGAACTGATGGACCCAGCCGGGGTTAAAGACGACCCGAATAAATGGGGAGTTGTTACTCGACTGCTGCATCCTGAGAAGACAATAGTTGGCGGCAACGCCCCCTTTAAGCTGTATAAAAAAACTGATATCAAGCATTTCAAGCTGGAAACAGGCGAAGTAGATTTGGATGCTAAAATGCCGGTAGGGATAGGCATTGAAGACGTCAGATTGGAAAAAACAAAAAAGGTAAAAGGCAAGGGGCGTGAGCAAGGCAGTGAGCGGGTTTTGATTGACCCTATGACAAAGGAGATTATCAGTAAGGTTGCTGAACTGGACGAGGATGGAAGAGAGAAAATAAATAAGTCCGGCAAAGTCGTTTATAAAATCAATGACCATTGGTTCGTATTAAATGTTAAATTCCTCTGGAAAGATGCACCGAAGGAAATTGAAAATTAAAAAAGCTGTAGAGGAACACAAATTAAATAAATAGTAGGTTGGTAAGCTTAAATGGATATCTCCAAATTTAAAAATGTTATACAAAAACTAAGTGTTCTTAAGGATTATTCATTGCTGTTAGTGCCTGCTGTTATAGGGCTGGTTGCTGTGCTTCTTTTTATACCTACCCAGCTAATGAGCGGTAATCTCAAGGAACAGATAGCAAAGGAAAGTATTTCGATAGGTAAAAAAGTTAAATCTATGAGCAAAGCAGCCGTTCCACGTAAGCAATGGGAAAAGGAGCGGGATTATCAGCGGGATTATGAAAACGATGCTAACAAGATAGCACTTTTAGCCAAACAAAGCACTCAAAGACAGTTGTTAAGCTATAAAATATTTCCTGAGCCCAAAGATACCTCTACGTTGATTTTCGAGGAATTCGGCCAGCAATTTCGCAGTGCGATAGACGGGCTAATTGCCCGTGTGAATGCCCGTGACTGCCCCACAGAGGCTGAGCTGCAGAGAAGTTTGCGCAGCTCAAACTCGTCACGTACACGCCGGGGTGGTAAAAGGTCTTCGAGAAGCTCGTTGGGCAGATTGAGCGAGGTCGATGCTACGATAACGGATGTTCTTTGCATAGAGAAAGCAAAATCGGCTTCTGTTTATGCTAATCCCGCTGACTTGAGCGGATATGAATTCTGGGAAGAATATGAATATACCGGAAGGAACGAGGCGGTTACAGATTGCTGGTATTGGCAATTGGCGTATTGGATAATCGAGGATGTTATTGATACCGTAGATGCTGTGAACGCCGGCTCGAAGGGTGTTTTCACATCGCCGGTCAAACGGCTTCTGTCCGTAAATTTCACCTCGAAGAGTGGCAAGAGGTTCAGGAGAAAAGCGGCAGGCGAGGCTAAGCCCAGTTATGTTTTTTCGATTGAAGATGGACTTGCGGAGTCCTTCACGGGAAGATTTACAAATGATGATATTGATGTTGTGCAATTTAATGTTACGGTGGTGGTTAGTACAAAGGCGGTTTTGCCGTTTATGCGGCAACTTTGCAGCGCCAAACGACATAAATTCAGGGGCTTCTCCGGCGAGGAACAAGAGCAGATATTCAAGCATAATCAAATAACGATTTTAGAAAGTAACATCGTCCCCGTTGACCGAGAAGATAGAATTCACAGTCTCTACCGCTACGGCGAAGATGCCGTTGTGGAATTGGATTTGGTTTGCGAATATATCTTTAATAGAAATGGCTATGATGAAGTTAAACCGGAAGAATTACTGAAGAAGGCTGAAAAGTAAGAGAGAGCGTATCACAATAGTGGATAGAAAGTAAAAAGGCAAAAGTAAAAACTAAAAACCATTCAAATACGAAAAATGAGTAAAAAAAACAACAATTTTTTCGAAGAACAGATTGAAAAGATAATCCTGGCTATTGTTGGACTCGTGTGTGTCATGCTTTTGATTTTCCGTGTTCTTATCAGCCCCAATCTGGTCAACTACGAGGACAGGAAGTTTGCCCCCGGCGATATTGATAATTACATATTAAGCGAACAGGCTGAGGATTTGAAGGATAAGCTGAACCGCAAGCCCGAACCCAAAAAGCCATATGAGCCAAACGTTGGTAATTTTATCGCTCTTGTTGACTCAGCTATAAGTGATATTGACGTTAGCCTCAGCTGGCCGTTGCCCCCTCCTGTTTCGTTGGATATAAGTGTTAAAAGAGCATACAGTATTCCGCAGATCCCTGACGTCAATGAGATATCAGTCGAGCACATCAGAGCAGTGGCTTATGTGCCTACAGAAGAGGTTGACGAGGAAAATGTTTATGACGAAGCGGAGAATGAGCCGAATGATGTTGACTTTGTAACTGTGGAGGCGAAGTTTGACGTTGCGGGGTTAATAGAGAATTTTTATGAAAGTTTTGCCGGTGAGGATGTTCAAGAAGAATGGTGCGACCCGTGCCTCGCGGAGCCGGTTTTCGCGGCTGTGCAGTTGCAAAGGCAGGAACGGCTTTCCGATGGCAGTTGGAGTGATTGGCAAATTGTGCCTCGGTCCAAAATCGATGCACGCAGGAGTATGTTTGAAGTTATAGAAGAGGTTGAAAAACTGCCTCCAGGCGGGGTAAAGGTGCGTCTGCTCCGGTTTAATGATAAGCAGGTGACAATGGACCTGCTGCAGCCGGAGGCTTATAAAATCGCCTCTGCAAAAGAAGAGTGGTTTCCCCCATCATTGCATAAGGAGTTTGTAAAGAATCGAGAAAAGGAAAAAACAGTAGAGAAACGTGAGGCCTTAGCAGCTGTAAAAGAGGAAAAGGAAAAGGAGCGACAAAAAGCACGGGCAGAGCGGAGCAGAACACAAAAAAGAAAACCGCCTACAGGAGGAGGAATGGAGGAAGCGTTTATTGAGATGGGGGATCCTTTTAGTGCTACTGTATCTGCAAAGAAAACGCCAACAAAAAGACGCCGTAGTAATGAGCGCAGCAGCGAGAAAGAACGTCCGACAAAAAATAAAGGCGTTTTGGAACCAACAGATGATGTTTATGATAAGTTTGAGAAGATTTTAATTACCAAGGAAACAGATTTTGCCAAGATGCGTGAGCCATTGCTGTTCTGGGCATACGATGATACTGTTGAACCG
>CAJVYN010000119.1 GCA_913009355.1 uncultured bacterium
CCGGCATACGAACCTCCTTGTCGTACTACAGGGCATCCTGCCCCAGAAAAGAGAACTACAATCGGAAATGCTAGGCCGAACCTTCCAATCATGCAATAGGCCGCGTCGGTACTATCACGAATACTACCGATTCTGCCTAATATACTGTTGGCTTTTAAAGGAAGTTTGTGGGCACCATGAAAAATGCGGAATACAAATTAGACAAGCTGTTTTCTGGCTCGCCAGAATTATACAAAATTAAGAAAACATTCCTGAATGTATTAGGCTACATACACAACCAAGATTGGATGGGGGCATGTCATGCTACCACAGCGATTCTATATGTCTTGTTAAAAGAACAAGAATATGAGGTTAATGCATGTATAGGTGAGGTTTCAAATCCGCCTATAATATTTGATCATTCGTGGATTGAATATGAAGGAAAAATAATAGATGCATCAATCAGCAATACATTAATTCAATGGCTAAAGTTTCCACCTGTATTTTTGAGCATTGATTTAGTATCTGAAAAAGAAACAGAGTTTGAATATGGTTGTAGTTCTGGTGGTGGAATCGACCCTACAGCAGATGCAATTTCAAGAATGACAATTGGTGCATATATGGATAATTTTCCAGGGCATCCACAAGGTCTCTGGGGTATTGCTAAACAATTAGCCAAGAAACAGTCATTACATTTCAATATCGCCAAAGCTAAAAGTAAGTATGGTGAGGGTGAATGGGCAATAAAAAGCTAACAAGGCCCATCCAGCGGACAGCAAAAAGCGTCACGCTTTTTGCTTGCGCAAAAGACGCGCCACTTTTTGCTGTCCGCTGATGGGCGACGTTATACAAATAAGGCTGTTTCCCAATGCGACACGGTGAAACCGAGGCAACCACATGAACATTGCTTTTGTTGAGATTCAGAACTTCCGCAAACTGAAATCCTGCCGGGTGGAGATCGCTTCACAGGAAACGATCCTGGTCGGCGCGAATAATAGCGGCAAGACCTCCGCGATGGACTCGATGATTCTGTTCCTCAAGAAGCACCGTCAGAAGAGTATCGCAACTACAGATTTCACTCTGTCGAATTGGTTGCACATCAATCAAATCGGCACACAATGGGTAAGTGCAGATGTTGGCACTATCCCAGACCTTACTCTCGAACAATGGCTGCCGTATTTGCCATCCATCGACATTTGGCTTGATGCCGATGATGCGGATATCCACCATGTTATCCATCTTCTCCCAACGCTTGATTGGACACCTAAGCAGAAACTTGGGGTACGGCTGGTCTTTGCCCCCAAGGACGTTAAAAAGCTATACAAAGCATTTGGTGATGCATTCCGATCAGCACGCGAAACCGAGCCTGCCCCACTAGAAACTGAACCTGGGGCTTTATCCAAAGCCAAACGCAGGCTCTCCTTGTGGCCGGGATCAATGCGTGAGTTTCTGGACAGGACTCTTCAAGAACAGTTTGGGGTAAAGGCGTATATTCTGGACCCTGCGAAATGCTGTGATCCAGAGAAAGGAGTGGCTAAACCCCAGCCGCTCCCTGCTGACAGTGAACCGATGGACAGGGGTCCATTTGACGGACTCTTCAAGATAGATGCAATCAGCGCCCAACGGGGATTCTCCGATCCAACAACGGAAGATGAGTCACACAGCGGCTTTGCGAGCTTGTCCACTCAACTCCGGCAGTATTTCACCAAGCATTTAAACCCCTCTGATTCTCCAGATGCCAGCGATATTGAAGCCCTGGAAGCCATTGAAGAGGCAAAGGCGATATTTGACGAGAAACTAAAAACAAGTTTCAAGCCTGCAATTGGCGAACTCGAGGGATTGAACTATCCGGGGTTCAGCGACCCGCGCATCTCTTTGACGAGCGAACTCCGCGCTGTTGACACATTGGACCACAAGGCCGCCGTCCAGTTTGATGTTCTTTTCGAAGGTGGCGGTACCGCCGCCTTATCGCTACCGGAGCAGTATAACGGATTGGGATATCAAAACCTCATCTCCATGGTATTCAGCCTGATTCGATTCAGGGACGAATGGATGCGGGTTGGCAAAGCGGCAAAGAAGCAAAGCGGCGATGACACCATTATCGAGCCGCTTCATATTGTTCTCATTGAGGAGCCGGAAGCTCACCTGCATGCTCAGGTTCAGCAGGTGTTTATCAAGAAAGCCTACAAAGTACTGCGCAGTCATAAGTCGCTCAAGGATGATCAGCTCAACACGCAGATGATCGTCAGCACGCATTCATCGCATATTGCTCACGAGTTGGATTTCACTTGCCTGCGATACTTTCGGCGCGAACCCGCAGCACAGAAAGGAGATATACCTTTCGCAACGGTTGTGAATTTATCAAATACATTCGGCGATGGGACAGAAACATCCAGATTCGCCACACGCTATATCAAATCCACTCATTGCGATCTGTTCTTTGCAGATGTAGCTATTCTTGTCGAAGGATCGGCGGAACGAATGTTGGTTCCGCATTTCATAAAGAATGGATTCAAGAAGCTGGATCAAAGCTATATCTCCCTGCTTGAGATTGGCGGCAGTCACGCACACCGCTTGAAACCACTCCTTGAAACTCTTGGTCTTCTTTCGCTTGTGATCACGGATTTGGATTCAATCGGTGAGACCGGCACTGCAAAGGTGTTCCCGGAGCGTGGCAAGGAGTATCGAACCGGCAACACGACTCTCAAGAAATGGATACCAAAGAAGGATTCTCTTGATGAGATTCTGGATTGTTCCGCCGATGACAAGCAGTCCAACAACAAGCAGATCAGAGTCGCCTACCAATGCCCCGTTAAACTTAAATACAAAACTGACTCTGCTGAAGAGGAGGCCACCCCATATACGTTTGAGGACTCATTGGCACTGAGCAATATCGACATGTTCAGGAATCTCGAATCTCCAAAAGGCTTGCTGAAGCAACTCAAACAAGCACTTGGAAAAGATACCTTTGCCGAGGCCAATAAGGAGATGTTTGATAGCGTAACTGCCAAGCACTCGAATAAGGCCGAAATGGCTTTGGAATTGCTCTATCTGACCGAGCCAAGCAAATTGACGCCTCCAAGCTACATACATAAAGGGCTAGAATGGCTGGAAGCCAAGCTCTCCGAGAAGAAGTCTGATTCTCTACCCTCGGCACCGGAGAGCGAGAATGACTGATCCCGCCCCGAAAACTGCTGAACTCAGCCATCTAATGGCGAGCTGTCTTGACCTGGACAAACCGAAGAGTTTCTTCCTATTTGCCGGTGCCGGTTCGGGAAAGACACGCGCCCTCGTTGATGCGATGCAGATGTTTAGGGAGAAAGATGGTCAGGAGTTCCGCCTTTCTGGACGGAAAGTTGCTGTCATTACATACACCAATGCTGCATGTGATGAGATCAAACATCGAATTGACCATGATCCTATATTCTCCGTATCAACTATTCACAGCTTTGCGTGGGAACTGATTCGATCATATCACAACGATATTCGCACGTGGCTCGGTCAGAATCTGACAATGCAAATCAGAGACATCGAAGAAAAGCAGCGAAAGGGCAGAGCCGGTAAGGCTTCTGCTGACCGTGCTGTACAGATCGAATCTAAGAACAAGAGGCGGGCTCGTCTCGATACAATCAAGTACTTCACGTACAACCCGAATGGCGAGAACATCGGCAAAAACTCGCTGAACCATGCTGAAGTCATCGGTATTGCGACTGCGTTTCTGGCAGACAAGCCGCTGATGCAGCGAATTCTGATTCGCAAGTATCCGATCCTGTTTGTTGACGAAGTCCAAGACACTCAGAAGGATTTGGTCGATGCTTTTCTTGCCGTTCAGCGAGAGCATTCAAAGGAATTCTGTTTGGCTCTCTTCGGGGATGAAATGCAGCGAATCTATTCAGACGGAAAAACGGGCATCGCAGAAGCAATTCCAGATGAATGGGCAAAGCCTGCTATTACTGTTAACCACAGATGCCCAAAGCGTATCGTAAGACTCATTAACACGATTAGAGCCGAAGCAGATGGGCAAACGCAAGAACCGAGAGAAGATGCTTCAGAGGGATTTGCCCGACTGTTCCTTGTGCAAGATGGTGAGGAAATCAATAAGACCGCAGTCGAATCAGGGATTGCCGGAAGAATGGCTGCAATTACATCAGACAACCAGTGGTTTGGAGAGAAAAGAGAAGTTAAGACACTCACGCTTGAGCATTACATGGCCGCGAGGCGTGGTGGGTTTAGTGACTTCTTCGAGCCGCTCTATCAAATTGCGAACTTCAAGACGGGATTGCTTGACGGAAAGTTGAGCGGTATCCCGTTTTTCTCGCAACAGGTGCTTCCCTTGGTAATGGTACTGCAATCAGCGGATAGATTTGCTGTCGCACGAATTGTTAAGAAATCCCCGCTTGTATCCGCTGACACACTGAAACTCAGCAAATCGCCAATGGATGAGATCCGCAAAGCCGACGATGCTGTAAGATCGCTCTTTACCCTGTGGGACGACGACAACGATCCATCCCTGATAGCTGTTCTGAAGGCAATTGCGGTTACGGGTCTGCTTGCTATACCTGACGTATTTGCACCTATCATATCTCGACCGGATTCAGCAGAAGATAAGAGTGACGCTGACGATTCCGCTGAATCCGCCCACGACCCAAGCATTGATGCATGGGACAAGGCTCTTGCCGCTCCATTTAGCCAACTGAAATCCTATGTCCAATATATCTCGGATGAATCTCCATTTGGGACCCATCAGGGAATCAAAGGATTGGAGTTTCCGCGTGTGATGGTGATCTTGGATGATAGCGAAGCTCGCGGATTCATGTTTAGCTACGACAAGCTATTCGGAGCGAAAGAGCCAACATCAACTGATCAGAGGAATCTCGAAGAGGGGAAAGAAACAGTTGTCGATAGGACTCGACGACTGTTCTATGTCACATGCAGTCGGACCAAAAGCAGCCTGGCCATCGTGGTGTACACCGTCGAAAAGGAGAAGATAGCCACCCACTTGAAGAATGCAGGGTGGTTTGAGGATGACGAAATCATAGATATATGAGAGGGGCGAGTGCCTAAACGTGAATTGTATAACAAAAAAATGCACCTGACTTTTATTCCGCTACGCTCCACAAAAGCAGGTGATTTTGGCGTTAAATGGTTACTTTTAGCCCACCAAATTTAAAGTAAGCTGCTTAAAACACCACATGACAAAGACAATAAAAAATTCCGGCACTAAAAAACCAAGAGATGTAACTAAACACGGCATGTCATTCAGAAGGAATCTTGTCGGGAAAACGCTGGAATTGGAATCTTGTTAATTTAATCGCATATCCAACAAGATTCTTACTTGATGACATGAAAATTAAATTGTCTTTGTCTAGTTGGCAATCCGGACCAAGTCCATGGGATCTAATTTCGTATCCTCTCAATAATTTATGGTAAACCTATAATCATTGTATAAACATTTAATCATCGTTCTTTGAAAAATTACTTGCGCCTTAAATTTTAAAAAGTTATATTATCTGTGACATGAGAACATCACAAGAAAATATAGTCATACGCGGGCGAGAGTTCAACCCGACGGAAATCGACTTAATCAAGGCATTGGTTTCATCACATTCGAACTTGAGCCGGCGAAAACTTTCAATATTAATATGTGAAAAGTTAGACTGGCGTCAAGTGAATGGCAATTTAAAAGATCGCGCATGTCGGGATGTGCTGATTCGCTTAAATAATCAAGGCGTCATAGCGCTGCCAGACCCGATAAGTGATTTTACGACGCAAACAGCGGGTGTTAAGCACGTCGATTTTAACGAGCCATCCTGCGATATAACAGGAACACCCAAAAACTTTCCAGCGCCGGTTTTTCACCTGGTACAGAACAATGAAGAACGAAATTTATGGAGCTATTTAGTGGACAGCTACCACTATAAAGGCTGTCGAATCGTTGTTGGTCGTCATCTTAAATATTTAATTTATTTAGATCAGCAGCTTATCGCTTGTTTTGCATTTGCTGACGCTGTATTACAATTAAAATCACGGGATGAGTGGATCGGCTGGGATGAAAAACAAAGACAAGCCAATCTTCATCTGGTTATAAATAATGTCCGCTTTCTTATTCTGCCATGGATAAAAATCAAATATTTAGCGTCCACGCTACTCGGCTTAAGCGCTAAAATTGTTCCTGCTCAGTGGCAAAAGCGATACAATTATCGACCGCTCGTTATTGAGACTTTTGTAGAAAAGCAGCGTTTCATCGGCACAAGCTATAAAGCTGCCAACTGGATTTATTTGGGTCAGACCCGCGGCAAAGGTCGAAGCGGGATGAAATATTATCATCATGGTATTATTAAGGATGTTTATGTTTATCCATTGACTCGCATCTCTCGTTTGCGCAAATTACTAAAATCCGGGGGAGCGACGTCATGATAAACGATGTATTAAAAGAAATTGATATTGCCCTTGACCATGTTGATGACAAAACGAAAGAAACGATTTTATTGCTTTTTAATATCATTGAATCACAAGCTAAAGAAACAAATGAGCTTCGTGCCCAATTACAAAATTTGCGCGATGAAATCAATCGCTTAAAAGGAGAACAGGGCAAGCCTGACATAAAAGCAAATAAAAAAAATAAAAAACATAATGATGTTTCTTCTGAGAAAGAACGGAAACAGAACAAGCCCTGGAAAAAACGCAAAAAAAACCGGCATTTAAAAATAGACGACACCAGAAAATGCCGTGTTGATAAAAATAAATTGCCCGATGACGCTCAATTCAAAGGGTATAAGGATGTTATCGTTCAAGGGCTGAAAATTGAATCCAATAATATTCTATTTAAAAAAGAAATTTATTATTCTCCATCGTTGAAAAAAACCTATATCGCCGATTTACCCGAAGGCTACGAAGGTGGTTTTGATCCAATGATCAAATCATTGACTATCATTTTAAAAAATGTATCTAATGTATCTGAACCCAAAATATTAGATTTTTTAACAAACGTTGGCATCGATATCTCTGCCGGTTCAATATCGAATATATTGATTAAAGATAAAGAACAATTTCATGAAGAAAAAACAGATATAGTAAACGCCGGTCTCGAGTCTACCGAGTATCAACAAACCGATGACACAAAAGCGAGAGTCAATGGTAAAAATCATCATTCACATATTTTATGAGATCGGAAGAGCGTCGTGTAGGGAAAGAGTGTAGATCTCGGTGGTCGCCGTATCTTTAAA
>CAJVYN010000120.1 GCA_913009355.1 uncultured bacterium
TGTAACGATAGCTTTTAAATCTGCCCTTGACAAACTCACCGAACAAACCAATATCGATCCGAATAAAGCTATCTTCAGCTTCGACTCGTCATAACAAGCCTCTTCCCACCCATAACTGACCGGTTACACTCGTGGTTTATTTTAATTTGACTCGGATTGACGTAAGATTTATACTGTTTGTTGTGACCAGACAGGAAATAAAAGACAAATTGTTGGAAGCGGTCAGGCACGAACCGCATATAAATGACATAAGGTCGATTGCCATTTTCGGTTCGTATGTCAACGGCGTGCCAACAGAAACAAGTGATATAGATGTGTTGATAGAGTTTGAACCGGATGCGGTTATCGGCTTTTTTGCGCTATCTGACATTAAGAATCATTTCGAATCCTTTCTCGCAAAGCCCGTCGATCTGCTTACTCCCCAAGCTATAAGTAAGTATTTCAGGGATGAAGTTCTTGCCCAGGCCGAGTATATTTATGAAAAATGATACAACCTATTTAACGCATATTTTGGAAGCCATTGGCATTATTGAAGAATATCTTAAGGAAGCGGACTACGAGAAGTTTGTGTCCAGCAGAATGATGGTGGACGCAGTAATAAGAGAGTTGGAGATAATAGGCGAAGCCTCTAACAATCTCAGCGAAGAATTCCGCAAAAAGTATTCCAGCGTACTTTGGCGGAAGATGAAAGATATGAGAAACTTTTTGATTCACGAATATTTTGGTGTCAACACCAAGGTGGTGTGGGATACATGCAACAATGACCTGCCAACTCTGAAAAAGTTTATTCTTGAAGCCCTTGAATAGTGGTCTATCGCTAACAACCTATAAAGGCCGGTTCACAAAAAGAATCTTTCTACGCAGTACAAATCACCGCCATTAGGCGTGCTGTGCAGAGTCATAAATCACAAGTATTATGCTGATTGCGTTGAAAAGCATGTGGATAAAGATAGGCCGAAACAAAGAGCCGCTTTTTTCATACGCATATCCCAAACACATTGAAAGCGCAAATAACGCCGGCCAATGCATCCACGGGTGCAGCATAGCAAAAAATACCGACGTTAAAACAACAGCAAGCCACGCTCGGCCCACTACACTGCGCAGCATCGATTGAAACAGCCCGCGAAACAGTATCTCTTCAAACACAGGGGCTATAACGGCAGCAAAAACAAACACCACCGTCCTTACGGAAAGCTGTGGATATGTAATTATCGTCGTAAGCCCCTCGTTGCGCTGCATCTGGAAATCATCTCCTGCAATCAATCGCCCTAAGAAACCCACGAAAATAACCAGGCCTGTAACAATCGGTAATATCGCCAGCAGATTTATCATCGCAACTTTAAAATCTTTACCAATCGTTCGCCAATCGAATCCGAACCCCCTCAGCCGTCGGGCAAAAAACAGCCGAGCTGTAAAAAGCATCGCAAATACCAGTATTATTTCGAGCAATGCTATTGAAGAGTAACTTAACAACGCCTCCTGCCATTCAGCCAGACCGCCAAAATCGCTGAGCAACTCGGCTATCATATTTCCCAGAGCTGACAGTATTATCCAGCCGGCCCACACACATAAGGGCAGGTACGGAGGCATATTATTTCGACGGGGTATCGAATCGGCTAAAGCGTTTCTGCCCAGAGACGTTTTAATCAGCCAGCCGGCGAACAGCAGTATCCCCGCCAGGCAAATAACGATGTTTATTATGCCGGTATAACCGCCAAATTGCTTGATAATCTCAACCATAATTTAAATTAAATATCAAAATTACATATCAAAATGTAAAATGACACAAAGTGTCATTGCGAGGAGCGTTAGCGACGAAACAATCTCAATCTCTAAAAAACTTCTTACAGACAGCTTAATATGTAATTTTACATTTTAATTTTTGCTTTTTGTATTATATTAGTGGTCTCTTTTCAAGGAAAATAGACTATGGACGTATTTCGGATTGAAGGGCCGGTTCAGCTTTCCGGCAGTGTCAGTATAAACGGCTCAAAAAACGCCTCTCTGCCGATAATGGCAGCGGCTATCCTGACTGCCGGCAAATCGATTTTTTCGGCAGTGCCTCATCTCTCCGATATTTCCGTTTTCGGTCAACTGCTTGGCCAATTGGGCTGTCAGGTAACCAGAAGCCCGAATGGTGATTTGTGCATAGATTCTACAGTCATTGATAATCCTGTAGGCGAGTATGAAATTGTCCGAAAGATGCGAGCCAGTATCTGCATACTCGGCCCATTGCTTGCCCGTTGCGGCAGGGCAAAGGTTTCGATGCCCGGCGGATGTGCAATTGGCGACAGACCCGTTGACATCCATCTGCGGGGCCTGCGGGAACTTGGCGCACAAATCCGTCTCGAAAACGGCTATATCGTCGCCGAGGCGCCTAAAGGTTTGGCCGGCAAGGATATTTTTCTGGGCGGGCCGTTCGGCTCGACCGTGCTCGGTACTGCAAATGTGCTAATGGCCGCTACGCTGGCGAAGGGGCAAACCGTTATCGAATCGGCTGCCTGCGAGCCGGAAATAGCCGACCTGGCAAACTGTCTTAACAAAATGGGTGCAAAGATAACAGGTATTGGCTCGCCGCGACTGATTATCGAAGGAGTCCGGCAGTTGCAGCCGACCGAATTCAGGGTGATTCCGGATAGAATCGAGGCCGGTACGTTTATGGTCGCCGCTGCTATAACGGCAGGCCAGCTTCGGCTGGAACACTGTCGGCTCGATGGTATGATGGCTGTGGTTGACAGGTTGAGAAATATCGGCGTAACTATCGATTCGGCGGGCGATGGCTGTGTCGTTGCTCGCAGCGGACCCATTAGGCCTGCTGATATTACCACCCAGCCCTTTCCGGGCTTTCCTACCGATTTGCAGGCACAGTTTATGGCTCTTCTGGCGCTTGGCGAGGGTAATAGTGTCATAATCGAAAAGATATTTCCCGATAGATTTATGCACGTTGCCGAATTGAATCGAATGGCAGCTAATTTACGCAAAGAAGGGCCTGTCGTCATTATAGCGGGGGTAAAAAAAATGATGGGCGCTGCGGTAATGGCTTCGGACCTGCGGGCTTCAGCGGCATTGGTTTTGGCTGGATTGGCTGCAGAAGGGGTTACAACGGTTAACAGGGTTTATCACATCGATCGCGGCTATGAAAGAATCGAAGAAAGACTGAATCCGGTCGGTGCAAAAATCAGTCGGGAAAGTATTTGATGGGGTGGTTAGCTTTAGCCTTGGCCTTGTTTAAATTGGATAATTGGTTTTTCAGATTTTTTAAAAAAATGAGGAAAATTTAACCACGGATTTCGCGGATTACACGGATTTGGGGGTTAAAAATAAGGATTAGAAGGTTAGCTTGTAACGATTAGGCGGGATAGGCAAGAAAAAACGTTCAAAAACGTTGTAAAAACGTGGAAAAAGTGGGGGAAAAGTATTTTCGAAAAAAGCGCGAAGATTTGAAGAAACTGTTTCTCAGCAGCGTCATGCGGCCTCCTGATCATCCTGAGTGTTGTAAGATCAAAAAACGATTTACTGGAAACAGCCGTGATGGATATTTTTTGTTTTTAGACGTTGATGGTGTTGAGCCGACGAATAATTCGACCGAGCAAAAGATCAGATTTGTGGTTTTGGACAGACGCGTAACCCAAGGCACAAACAGCGATGCTGGCATGCGCTTCTATGAGCGTGTATGGACAGTAGTTGCCAGTTGTATATGTCAGGGCAAAAATATCTTCAAATTCCTTACCGAATCACTCAAAGCATACTACGCAAACACACTGCCACCTTCAATTCTGTCAGCCACATAGATAAAACACAGAGCCAAATCCGTGAAGGCTTACAGAAATAATTCATCCGGTCAATCCTGTCAGAAAATTCTTTGCGTCTTTGTGCCTTATTTTCCCTGGTTTTTCCTATCCGCTAACTCTCTGTGTTCTCTGTGAACTCTGTGGCGAAATTAGTCTTGAGTCTTATCTCTTGAGTCTGTAGTCTGTCGTGCTATGGACGACATCCAGCGAAAGTTAGCTCTGATTGATAAGCAATTAGCCGCCCCCCCTCTCGCAAATTTTCACAAACAAATCATAAGCACCGCCCCCCTGCTGTTTGCCGCCATAGGCCTTATAGCGGGAATCCTGATACAAAACGTATTCGGCTTATCAATCCGCCTATGGCTGATTCTACTTGCTTTTTTTGCAATAGTAACCAGCCTACTCTTTGCCGGGCAACGGTTTTCTTTCAATAATCAATTATCAATAATCAATAATCATTCTATTATTGCATACCTGGCTTTGGCTTGTTTTGCCTGCCTTGGTGCGGTTCGGCTGACAAGTTTCTACCAGCCGGCCCCGAACGACATTCGCCACCTCATCGGCGACGAAAGAAGATTAGCCACAGAGGACACAGAGAAGGAGGATTTGACGCAGATTTCGCAGATTAACGCAGAGAAGAAGTTAAAATTAAACTCAGCGGTCTCTGCGAACTCGGCGGTAAAACAATTTGAGCGAACACTTGCGACTATTCGCGGGCTAATTATTACCGAGCCGCGCATTAACAATAGTCGGCAATGGGAATTTGCGAAGTTTAAGCCTACCGACCCTGCCAGCAGTTTCTATTTGAAGCTACACGAAGTGAAAACCGTTGCCGGCTGGGCGAAGGCAGCCGGCACTGTACGAGTGCAGGTCGCCGAGCCGGTGCTGGACTTAAAGGCCGGTGATTATATACAGGCATACTGCTGGCTGGACAGATTCAAACAAGCCGCTAATCCAGGCCAATTCGATACAGCCGAGTATCTGGCGAGGAAAAATGTTTTTATCGCAGCTTCCGTCAAATCACGAGACGGCATCGAACTGTTAAGAAACAGCCCTGCGGGTATTTTTACAAAAACAAAAAGGAAACTAAGGGAAATAGCCACTCAGCGTCTGGTAGGTAACCTCTCGCCGGAGCAGCGGAGCCGTGGCCTGATTGAGGCATTGCTGCTGGGCTACAGAGGAAATATCGATAGCAGCACTTACAGGGCATTTCGCAAAACAGGTCTTTTGCACTTTATCAGTCTTTCCGGGATGCATCTTGGTATTTTGGTGGGAATTATCTGGTGGCTGTGCAAAACAGCAGGGCTGATGAAACGCTGGAGAGCAGCTATCTGTATAGTTGCGATAGGCATCTTTCTATTGATTGTTCCGCCGAGAGCGCCAACGTTAAGGGCAGCTATTATAGCTTTTGTTTTCTGCATATCGTTTTTCTTTCGCCGGCATTCCAATCCCCTCAATACACTATCGTTAGCAGCGATAATTCTTTTACTTATAAGGCCAACTGCCCTGTTCGAAGCCGGCTGGCAATTGTCGTTCGCCGCAGTGCTCGGGATTATACTTTTTGCAGACCGAATCCACTTCTTTCTATACGAAAAATTAACGAACCGGTCCTGGTTCAAGGAAACCCCGAAAGCGAAACCATTTTTTCGCATAATCTCAAAACCCGGGCCATATCTACTGAGATTATTCTCCATAGGCCTTGCCGCCTGGCTGGGCGGGGCTGGTGTTTTGCTGTATCATTTTTACACAATTAACCCACTCACAAGCATCTGGACAGTGATTACTTTTCCATTTGTAGCTTTGATTTTAATTACTGGATATTTGAAAATAGCTCTGTCCTTCCTGCTGCCGACTGCAGCGTTGGGATTGGGCATAATCGTGAACTTCTTATCCGATTCGCTGATTTGGGTTGTAGAGCGTATTGCAAACTCAGGTTTATCACAAATACTTATAGGCCGCGTTTCACTTGCTCCAATAATTTTATATTACTGCTTCATCCTTTTTGCCGGTTTTGCTTACTTTCGCTGGCCACTAATTAAAAAAACAATCTGTACGGCGATGGTTTTGGCGATAATCGTTTTCCTTAGCGTTACGAAATGGCAGAGGATAAACCGGGACAATCTAATTATCACCGCCCTCGATGTCGGTCACGGCCAGGCGATACTGGCCCAACTGCCGGGCAAAGCCAACATCTTGTTTGATTCCGGCTCACTGTATACTAATGATGTCGGCGGGCGAATTGTTACGCCCTTCCTGAACTACAGCGGAATAAATAAAATCGACGCAATTATCATAAGCCATAACGACATCGACCATATCAACGGAATACCTGAGATTATCGAAAACTGTAACGTCGATAATGTTTACGCCAATGACGCATTTTTTAGCAAAGTGAATCAGCCTGGCACAGCGAAATTTCTCAATGACTCTTTGCGAGAAAAGGGTCTTAAAATACAACCCTTAGGCAGAGACTTGAATCTAAGCAGCAGTGCCGGAGTAGAAATACTTTGGCCGAGCGAACAGGCCGGCCGGAATGAGCAATTAGCTGACAATGACAAATCGCAGGTTACACTGATTGAATTTGCCGGCAAAAAAATACTTTTATGTTCGGACATCGAGAAATTTGCACAAAGACAGCTTCTGCAGCTTTTCCCTAATCTAAAAGCCGATATTGTTGTCGTTCCTCATCACGGCTCAGTCAAAACGACAGATGCTGATTTTCTCGAAAACCTCGATGCGGACATTTTGATATACAGTTGCAGCCGAAGACAATACGAAAGGACAAGCCGTGACTCGTTGCCCGTGACTCGTGACCCGAACAAGGCAAAGCTCTTTTATACAGCCAGAGACGGAGCCATTACTGTTTGCATCGATAAGGATGGCAGGATAAAAACCGTGCCCCGTAACCCGTAACTCGATTCACTATTTACTAACAGCTAACAAAACGATTTTCACTTAAGCCACATTCTATCTAAAACCGCATCAACGATAACTTTCAAGGTTCTTTCGTATAACCTCCAGAGCCAGCTTTCCCTTTCACCTTTAGCAGGAGTAGTATTTTCCTCTGGTTCTGTTGGTTTTTCGGATGTGTTTTTATTTGTTGTGAGCAGCTCATATTGTAGATCTGAATGGTTTATAACTCTTAAAATATCATCAACAACTTGTTTTATCCCTTTTTCGCTTTTGGCGGCGAGCTTACCTGCAAGTGTCAGAGAAAATCTTTTAACCTCATCGTAGCTGACCTTGTGCCAGACAGGTAGAATAACTTTTTTACCCTCAGAGTTTTGACGAGCGACTAATCCGTCCAGTTCATTTTGGGGCCATTTCCCCCTAAAGAAAGCCTCGCTGAGCACTAC
>CAJVYN010000121.1 GCA_913009355.1 uncultured bacterium
GGGGAGGGGGGGGGAGGGGGGGGGGTGGGGGGGGGGGTGGGGGGGGTGGTTTTTTTTTTCAAGCAGAAGACGGCATACGAGATAAAGGAATGTGACTGGAGTTCAGACGTGTGCTCTTCCGATCTAACCGTTGCGACCCACTGGTCAACATCAAGGTTCGTGGGGTTATACGTCTTTGACGGCGGCAGAGGCCCCTTTAGACTCTCAAAGAAAGGCACATCCAGAAAAGTATTCATCGAAAAATGAACGAACGCACCATAGCGCATCTTTTCATAACGGGCAATTGTTTCCGTCCTTTTGGTTGCCGGTTCAAAATCAGCAGCCTTGCTGTCAGCGAGCAGAACCACTCCGGTCAGCAGAACAGTTACAAGGGCGATTGACACTGTCAGGGTTTTTGTGGTCTTAAAGTTCATAACGGCTCTCCTTAAAATTAAGAGGTTTGCATTTCATTGTCATTACAGCTTTTATACTTATATCGCATTCTTTTTGCAAACGGGAAACTCATATCCTTGCAGAAATCCTCTTTCTGAAAGTATCCAAAAGAACTGCAATAATAATAATAGAACCTGTAGCGAAATCCTGCCAGAATATATCGATATGTGACAGGTTCAAAAAGTTTCGAATCAATCCGATTATCAATACACCTATAATCGTTTGCAATATATTTCCCTGCCCTCCAAAAAGGCTTGTCCCTCCTATTACAACTGCGGCTATGACATCGAATTCCAGACCCTTTCCCGTATCAGCCTGAATGGCTCCCAGTCGTGAAAGCAGCATAATGCCTCCGAAAGAGGCCAGGAACCCTACTATCATAAAAGATGTGATTTTCACCCTGTCGGAGTTTATCCCGGACAGCATAGCCACCTGTTTGTTAGAGCCGACAGCGTAAATTTTTTTGCCGAAGGCAGTCCTTGTTAATAGAATATACCCAACGGCATAAATAACCATCACAGCTAAAATAGCGATGGGGAAACCTCTGATGGTGCCCTGGCCGAACGTTTTGAAACTTTCCGGAAGATTGGAAACTACCTTACCGCCGGTAACAACAAATGCAAGACTTCTGGCCATCATTAGTGTACCCAGTGTGCATATAAAGGAAGGGATTTTCCCTTTTGTAACAATTATTCCATGAAAGAGTCCGAACAAAGGCCCAATCAGCACAGCCGCAAAACAGGCTGGCCATATCCCCCACTTATGAATAAGCGTACCGGCAACCGCTGCTGTCAGTGCCAGTACCGAACCTACGGAAATATCAAACTCCCCGCTGAGGATAATAAAAGTCATACCTGCCGCCACGACTAAATTTACCGCAAGCTGTTTCGATAAATTAGTTATATTAATGATGGTTAAAAAATGCGGCAAAAATATCGACATAAAAATCACCATTGCAAGAAATACACCCAGCGTTAAAATCAAGCCGAATGATTTTTCGAGTATAGACCTTACATTTATTTTCGCTCTGCTTGTATTTACTTCCATTCTCCTACCTTCCGCTTGTTGAAGCTTCTAATATATTCGCCTTGTGAATGTCATCACCGATAAATTCTTTAACAATTTGGCCTCTGAACATAACAAGCACTCTGTCACATAGTTTTTCAAGTTCCTCCAGTTCGGAGGTAATCAACAAAATGCTTACGCCGTCGCTGGCTATTTTCTTTATAAGTTTTCTGATTTCATATTTTGTTCCGACATCAACTCCTATGGTGGGTTCATTCATCACAAAAACAAGCGGCTCTGTTTCCAGCCATTTAGCCAGAAGCACCTTCTGCTGATTTCCGCCGCTGAGCGACTCAGCCGACGTCATAACGCTCGGAGTTTTAATATCTAATAATTTCACATATTCTTTACTTCTGCGAACCATTTCACTCTTATTAAGAAGATTCATTCTGTTCTTAAATTTTTTCAGGGTCGGCAAACAGATGTTTTCATAAAGCGGCAGTTTAGGCAGCAGGCCTTCATTGATTCTATCGTCAGTAATAAGGGCGATTCTATTTGCCACCGCATTCTCGGGATGTTTTATCTTTATCTGTTTTCCGTTTATTGCAAAATCACCGCTTTCCCTTTTAATGTCCACACTGCCGAAAATCGCCTTTGCCAGCTCAGCACAGCCTGACCCTATAAGGCCGGTTATTCCCAAAACCTCACCTTTGTTAAGACTAAAGGAAATATCCTTTAGCTTCCTTTTAACGTTCATCTTTCTGACAGAAAAAACCTGCTGTTCTGTTTTGAAACTTTCTTTCCGGAAGCCAGTCTCATCGATTGTTCTGCCAATCATCATTTTAACGACTTCCGGCATAGTAGTTTGTTCTGTCTCTACAGTCCCAACTACTTTGCCGTCCCTTAAAACTGTTATCAGGTCGCATACTTCAAAAATCTCTGAAAAGTAATGGGAAATGAATACGATTCCAACCCCGCTTTCCGCCAGAGACCTTATCAACTGCAGCACACGTTTTTCTTCCACTTTTGTCAAAGAAGACGTTGGTTCATCCATTAAAAGTACCTTTGCGTCCCTTGATACTGCTTTTATAATTTGGACCACTTTTTTAACATCGTTCGGAAGACTGCTCACAGGACTATCAGGGTCTGCATCGATATCGTAACGGCTTAATAAACTTAAAACATTTTCACGAATATCTTTTTTTCTTATCAGGCCGGTTGGTTTATATGTAGGTTCGTTGTTGAGGTAAATATTTTCCGCTACCGTCATAGTCTCTATCAGGTTAATTTCCTGATATATGGTAACGATTCCTCTTTTCAGTGCTTGCTCTGTATTACTAATCGAAACAGGACTGTCAGCTAAGACAATCCTGCCCTGGTCGAGTGAATACACCCCGGAGATTATTTTCATCAAGGTACTCTTGCCTGCCCCGTTTTCCCCCACCAGTCCATGAACAACTCCCGGATATATGCTGAAATCCACATCCTTCAGGGCCTGAACCCCCTTAAATCTTTTCGATATCTTCTCGCATCTCAATAAAGCGGCTCTTTTAGAATCCATATCTCTACCTTAACGGTTGTTTTTCCCTAAAGCAGGTTAATCAGGATTGCCGATGTGAATATCTGCTATTGTTGTACCTGAGAGTCATTATCAAACTCAGAGGCGTTATCCATCGTGCAGAGTTTCGGAGCTATATCAATTTGGGGCTTTGGAGTTCCACCGGTCAAATACGTTAGCATTTGATTCATCCCTTCATACCCCATAAGATAAGGGTCCTGTACCACCAGACCCAAAATTTTACCTTCTTTTACCATTTGTAAAGAAGTTGCATCGATATCAAAGCTGACTAATTTGGTAGTTTTATTACCAGCAGATTCCAGTGCTGATGCAGCTCCTTCTGCAACAATCTGGTTTATAAAGAAGACACACGCAATATCATGGATAGATGTCAGCGTATCTTCCATTAACCTTTTTCCGTCTTCGAGACTCAGCTTACATAACTTCTCAGGTAAAACCTGGAACCCGAGTTTCGCTGCAGTATCTTCGAATCCCTTTTGCCTCTCTCGGGCATTGGCATTGCCGGGAGCATGCTGGAAAGTAATAACTTTGGCGCCTTTGGGCAGATTTTTCACAAGTAATTCCGCTGCTATTTTACCGCCCAGGTAGTTGTCTGTAATAATAAAACTTACCGACTTGCCGGACTCAAGGCCTATATCTGTAATGACAACAGGTATATCGTTCTTATTGTATAAATTCTTTACCGGTTCAGAAAGAAGAGTGCTGTCTCCGGGGAATATCAGCAATCCATCAACACTCTGTGCAAATAAGTCCTCACAATCAGCCACCTGCCTGGAAGCATCCATATCTCCGCCGTTTGTTACTATCAGCTCAACCCCAACTCCTTTAGCGTTCCATTCTTCAGCAGCTTTCTTAGCTCCATTTGTCATAGCGATAAGAAACGGACTTGTTCCCCAGAACTGTGAGTAACCGATTGTATATTTGTTTGCATCCTCAGCTTCTTTTTTACGGCATCCGGCCAGTGTCAATCCCATAGCCGCTATACCTGTTGTTTTCAGGAATATCCGCCGTGTCAGTATTCGCTTTTCGGTATCCATATCAACTCCTTATATCTGCGTACATTATCATATTGGACTATGTATTGTCAGCGAAATTGCCGCTTTTGACAAGTTAAAAACCTGCCGGCCTTAACCGGTTGTGAGAAAAACGGGCTAATCGTCCTATATTATTGCCGTTACAAAGCGACAAATCATAAGACACAAAAAAAATTTCTGTTCGTCGATTTTTGTTCGGTTTTTGTTAGGGTTTTTGCTCTTGCATTACCGATAGGAATAGCTGCGGGATTGTCGAAAACCAGTTACCTGCGTAATTGCAGGTAGGCAAAATTGGAAGAAAGATGGACAATAACAAGAGTAAACAAATTGAGCCGGTGTGCAAATTTGGACCGGGTGGCGACTTTGTCTTTACCTGGCCGCCCGAAACAAAGCAATTACCTCAGTGCCAGGGAAGATTAGAATATGCAGTTAAAAACAGGGCCGACGAATCAGCTTACGCCGCGTCAACTACAATTATTAAAAGCGATTCACTCCTTTCAGGCGAGCCGATGTTATTCGCCGACCGTCGCCGAATTGGCGTCCCAATTAGGCATAAGTCGAAGCACCACGTTCGAGCATATCACCGAGCTGCGAAAAAAAGGCCTGCTTTCGGCTTATCCGGGCAAGGCTCGCTCTTTGAAACTAACTACAAAAGCGCAAAAACTGCTTAATCACCTCACGGCTCATAATTCAAACTCCTATCCGCATCCGCCAAGAGGAATACCGTTCGTGGGCAGAGTGGCTGCCGGCTCACCCATAGAAGCTATTGAAAATATGGACCAGTTGTCACTAAGCTCTCACTTCGGAAGCAGCGATGATACATTCGCTCTCGAGGTAACAGGCGACAGCATGGTTGACGATGACATCCGTAACGGCGATGTCGTGATTTGCCGACGCAGCTGCGTCGCTGATACCGGCCAGTTGGTTATCGCAGTCATCGATAAGAGAGAAGCAACGCTGAAAAGATTTTACAAGGAAAAGAACAGCATTCGACTGCAACCAGCCAATGATGATTACGCCCCAATTTACTCAGATAACTGCCGAATTGAGGCGGTCGTGGTAGGGTTGGTAAGAAAACTTTAACTACAGTTTATAATATGCAGTTAATTATTTGCCTTCTTCGCAGGCATGCTGGCCATAACTATCCTTAACCTTTGAAAAACAAAACAAACACGATGGTGCACACAATCGTCAGCGCACAGGGCACCAGGAAAATCGAACGCCACCGGAACTTATCTTCCTTTTTGAATAAATCCATCGTTACCCCGGCAAACTGTGTGCCGAAGAAGAGACCGACACCTACCGTGGCGGCGAAGATGAGAGCTTGCATTGAGCTGCGAATTGCCTCAGGTGCGATGCTTTCTGCAAAAATCTGGCCGGCTATGATAAAAAAGACATACGCAAGTCCGTGCAACGATTGTGAGAGTACAATCAGCCACCGCGACCTTGCGCCGACGTAAACGGTGTACATCACCAGCCAGCACACGGCACCTATGGTCAATGTCCATTTGAACCCCATGGTTTTTAACAGGATGCCCAGCGCGAAGAAAGTGGCGATTGCCTGAGCTGCCTGAGCGGTCGCCATTGATGCGGGCACGTTCTTACTCGGAATTCCAATATCCTGCATGAATCGTGCTGTGCCGAGGAAGTAGAACTGCATCATGCCGGCAATAACCATCGAGATTACGATGAAGATTAGAAAATTGCCATCGCCGAGTATTTGCATTGCCTTGACGATTGGTATTTCGCCTGATTGTGCCGGCAGGGTTCTCGGCAGAAACAAGCAGCTCACAGCCATAATCACCGACAGTACCGCTGCGAAGTAAAGACAATCTCGCCCCTTGTCTCCCGTCTTAAAAATCCATCGCCATCCCGTCAGAGAATAGCCGACCAGTGCCCATGCGATGGGAGCCCAGATAAAGATATTGGGAGAATGAATGCTGATGTCCAGGTTTTTTTCCGCCAGTTGGTGAAACATCAGCGAGTTGACCAGCGGCAGGGTGGCGGCGTAGCACAACGAATAAAAAAGCATCACCACGAAGAGACTGACAAACCTGCGTTGTCGGGCAGCAACAAACAGCAGCCCGGCACCAACCAGATGGGCTACAGCAAGTATCCACTCTGTGTTCACCCACCTGTCGGCAAGCTGGCCGGCAGCCAGTGGCGAGATGATACACGCCAGTGGGAGGGTGGCGTAAATCCAGCCGGTCTGTTTGCCGCTGAACTTCAGCGGTCCCAACAGGCGAGCCGCAAGCACCGGAGCCCACGCCCCCCAGATAGCATACTCCAGAAACATCATTAAACTCAAACTAAAGTACAATCGGTAGCTTACCACTCGATCTTTTCCTTGTACTGCAAATGCTATCTATGCGTGCCATTTTTACTTACGATAATTTAATCTCTCACAGACTTATCACTCGTCCTGTTCGTACTGACTCATCTGCCGCCAGTACGATACGCAGACTGTTAACAACGTCCGCCAAATGTTCACTCAAGTCCATATCCTCACGAATCGTCTTGAGAAAATAGGCCTGCTCCCGATTGCACAACTCCTGATGGTCCGGCTCATCGCTGGTATCAATCAGGGTATCCTGCCTGGCAAAGTTTCCGTTACCGTCCAATTCTGCATTATGTTTTCGCAGGCAATTGGTTTTGGTATGAGATGCGATATCAGCCGAACTTGATTTCTGGCCGCCTTGCGGTTTTACTATACTGACACTGCCTTTGGGTCCTATCACATCCTTAACGAAAAAGGCCGTTTCGCTCATCATCGGCCCCCAGCCGGCTTCGTACCACCCGACCGACCCATCCGCAAAGACCACCTGCAACTGGCCGTAGTTGTACATCTTTGTCGGGATTTCGTCACTTAGATGTGCGCCGATGGCCTGCACCCGAACCGGTTGACATTGCGTCATCTGGCACATCACATCCACGTAATGCACCCCGCAATCTACAATGGGCGACATCGTTTTCAGCAGGCGTTTATAGATCGGAAGAGCGTCGGGTAGGGAAAGAGTGTAGATCTCGGTGGTCGCCGTATCATTAAAAAAAAAAAAAGACGCACGTG
>CAJVYN010000122.1 GCA_913009355.1 uncultured bacterium
GAATTAGGAGAAGATGAGGTGGAGGATGATTGTGATGTCAGCAAGGTGAAATAATAATATCATTCAAAAGAGGGCTAGACAGTAGGTTAGGGCAGTGCAGCTAAGGAAGCTAAAGACGGAGATTATGATTGTATGATTGTGCCAGGGGGATTTGCGCCGGATTTTATGCGAAGAAGTGCAGAGGTAATAAAGTTCGCCAACGATATGGTAAACGCCGGCAATCTCATAGCGGCTATATGTCACGGCGGATGGCTGTTGTGCAGTACGGAGGTTTACAAGGGCAGGAAGGCAACCTGTTTTATGGCAATTAAAGACGATATTAAAAACGCAGGGGCTGAATATGTGGATGCCGAATGCGTTGTGGACGGCAATTTGATTACGGCACGCAAGCCGGATGATTTGCCGGCCTTTTGCACGGCAATCTTAAAAAAACTAAAAAATAGCCACGAAGACACAAAGTCACAAAGAAAAACTTGAAGTAAAAAGAATATATAGTCAAAACTTAGTGTCTTTGTGGCAAAAAAACAGGAGCAATTTCGTTATGAGCCAGACAAAACCAGAAAAAGAGCAGGAGAAGACGCCGACGGTACTGGTTGTTGATGACAATCAGCAGAATCTTGAACTCCTGCAGGCGTATCTTGAGGATATAGATTGCCGGACTATCCCCGCGCACGACGGGACCGAGGCATTAGAGATTATAGGCAGGGGGGCGCCTGATTTGATTTTGCTGGACGTGATGATGCCTAAAATGAGCGGCTTTGAGGTTTGTAAGAAAATAAAGAACAATCCCCAGACCTGCGATATCCCCGTGATTATGGTAACCGCACTTAACGAGTTCGGCGACATTGAACGTGGTCTTGATTCAGGCACGGATGATTTTTTAAGCAAGCCGGTGAACAAACTCGAGCTATTGACACGGGTTAAAACTATGCTGAAGTTAAAGCACCTAACCGACAAGCTCGAACGTACATTAGCTTATTTAAGTGAGATAGAAAAACAGGCCCAAATGGCAAAATCAGATTAGCAGTAGGGGGGCAAAAGCGTACAAACTAAGGCCGAGCAAAACAAGCCCGGCCTATTTGTAACACTCAACTTTCGAAATCAAGCCAAAGATTAACTACCTTCCTATCCGGCTGAACAGTATTCTAAACGTTGAGTTTGATGCTGGTATCTTTAATCAGCTACCCTCCTTATCCCTTCTCTCATAAACCACCTTCGCCCCGTCCGGAATTTCAAACTCAAATATTCCTTCCGGTATAGTCATATTATATTCTATGCGATCTACACTTTTGACACCTTGGCCAGGTCCTCACTTAAGCATTTCTAAACTAATTGGCAATTTCGTCTGGGAATCAACGCGGAAAATAAACTCCTTTTCTTTCATATCTCCCTGAGTGGGAATAGACCCATAAACCATGATTACTTCCTGTTGGAGTTCTTCATCAAATTGGAAATAGAACCGAAGCTGGCCATTGTATTGTTGTACCCATCTGACCAAATCTTCAAAAAACCGGGAAAAACGTACTTCGGATGCGGGAACATATTCGTTTCGGATTCTCACAAGATTTTTATCTTTGTAGTAGTAATAGGTTGCCTGGGGGGTTGCCACAATCAAAAGATTACCCTGATCTGCATAATAATATTCTTCCTGGCCCGTATTAGGATCTATCTGAACCCAAACTTCCCCCTGACTATTATCCCAATCGGTACAATATGCGTGGATTGAGTTGATAGAACGCATGGCTTCAATTGTTTGCTCTATAGCATAAGCAGGTGTAACCGATTTGTCCAAAAAAGTTATTGATAGTACTGCAATTACGATAATCGCAGCAGCAGTGGCTAATTTTGTTATTTTGCTATTCATAATTTTTCTCCATAATTGGAAGTGGTTGTCAGCTTTTCTTAATCTTAAATTCTGCTCTCGAACAATTCGGCTTAAGACCTTATCTTCAAGGTCAGTCTGGGCTAATACTTTACCGTTTGTGGTCATACGGTTGTAAAGGGTGGTTATCGCTGCTGCCTCAGCCCGACAGGGGGGGCAACTTTTCAGATGCAGTTCAATTGCCTGTTTTTGCGATTCGGCCAACAGCCCTTCAATATAAGCAACTAAATGTTCTTTACATTCTGCGCAGTTCATTTTTGCACCTCACAATTTTCATCACGCTTCTGCTGCCGGAGCGATTTACGCAGCACAGCATAGGCCCGCGACAGTTTTTTTGTAACCGTGCCCAGCGGTATATCAAGCTGCTCGGCAACCTGGCTGCAAGAGTAGCCGCCATAGTATCGAAGTAAAATCAGTTTCCGATAAGAATCTGGCAGCTCGGCAATTGCTCGTTCGAGAGCGTAATCCTGCGAAAGCTCCGGCCCGGGGACTTTTTCGGAGAACGAGCGGACAATCTCTCGCCGGTGACGTTGTTCGTTTCTCTGGTGTTCTTTTGTCACGCGCTTGGCGATACCTAACAGCCAGGAGAAAAACGAATCTGGTTTCTTAAGTTTCTCCAGATTAAAGTAGGCCCGTACAAAGCTCTCCTGGGCGGCCTCATCGGCCTTATCTTTGCTGCCCAACTGTCCGGTAAGCTGCGCCAGCAAAACGGTCTGATAACGCCGTACAAGGTAGCGAAAATCATCCGAATGGCCATCCAGACAACGCTCAATGTAGTATTTGTCCGTCTGGGACATCAATACCTCAAAAAATCTATAAAAAGATTCGAATCCTCATTATATAGTGCTGAATTGATTGTGTTTACGACATAAAAAAATAAAAAAGCGACAGCAGGGGGACAATAAAGTCCGGAAACCAGCTTTGAAAATCGCAACAATCCCTACATCACACACAATCGCCACAACGAAAAGACAAAATAAAAACCCGAGTAATTATTTGCGAAAACAGTAATTAACAGGCCAGTGCATACTGTCGATACCTTCTATGGCGGATGGTAATAATATTTGGCCCCCGGTTCTATCGGGGGCTTTCTACTAAATACGGATTACGAATCACGAGCAACGAACTTATGAGCAGATTACTGGAAATTCTCGGCAGGGCGATGACGGTCGATACGGCTGAGCTAATTGCGTATTGGCTGAATGAGGTTAAACCTCCCCCAAACGGTGGTGGAGCCGAGCAATATCGGCAGTTGAATAAACTCGTTAAGCTGATAAACGAGAAAAAAACCGATGCAGCCGGCGAGCAGATAAGGCTGTATCTTTTTGAAAATCCTTCCTGCATACGAGGACGATTAGCGGCGGCAGCGGTCTGCCTGCATAAAAACCAACTGCACAGTGCCATCGAAGAACTAAATTCAGTGTATCTGCGGCAGCCGAATAATACGATGGCTCTTTATGCCCTGGGCTACTGTTTCGAACGGCTCGGCAAAGAGTCTCAAGCTGTAGAGTTCTATCAGGATTGTCTGAAGTTTAAAAATTATTTGCAGCTTCCCAGGCAGCGATTGGCTGCCGTTTATTTTAAAAACGGTCAACTGGAAAAGACCATAGCCGAATATGAGCTGTTGAAAAGCGAATATCCCGATGATATATCAACGCTTGTAACACTTGGGCATTTGTATATTGCCAGTGCCGGATATACCAAAGCTGTTGAAATATTTAACACCGCAATTTTGATACATCCGGACAATTTTCACGCCGAAAATAGTGATATAGATCAGCTCATTAGAGATGGACTGCTTCGCGAGGCATCTGAACAGCTTGATGATTTATTGGCTGAGCAGTCCGAGAGAGTTGATTTGATTGTCAAGCAGGCGGATGTCCTTAGTATGTTGGGCGCCACCACTGAGGCCGTTTCGCAATACCAGGAAGCACTTCATATTTGTCCGGATTTTTTGGAGGCGACTATAAAACTTGGAACACAATATTTGCAGATGCATGCCGACCGGCTGGCCGCACAGCAGTTCAACAGAGCGGTCGAGATAAACGACAAAATAGTGGATGCTTATACCGGGCTTGCTATCGCCCAAAAATTGGCCGGCAGTATCTCATACGCTCTGGCAACATTATCGCTGGCGGCGGCAATTGACGCTAACAGTTCTTTATTGTTCGCCCAGACGGCTACTTTGCAATTCAAGATAGGCCTTAGCGGGAATTTGCCTTTCTCTAATGAGAACGACTCAACTAACCTAATCGAAGCTGTGATTGGCGCGCATCGGCAGCAAATCGCTTCTCGACAGCAAAATCCGGATTTACACTATCGGCTGGGCGTTTTGATGATGAGCGTAGGAAGGATAAGTGAAGGCCTTAAGTCATTTCGAACTGTTTTAGAGATAAACCCAACTTACACCAGAGCCAGGAGCAAACTGGCAGTATGCCTGTTTGAAACAGACCAGAAACAGGCTGCGCTGGAGCAATTAACTGAATCTGAGTGTTTGGATAAGGATACGCTGGAACTGCACTATAAAACGGCCTTGCTTTATTGTGACAGGATAAAGTTTGCATCGTCGCTTATTAATCTTGACCGTTTGCTGGAAGATAATTTCGCCTATGCAGATACGACGGTTAACATTTCAATAGTTCTTCAGAATTTGGGGCTGTTAGACAGAGCAGACATTATGTGGGATAATCTTTCAGATACAGCCAGCCAAGCGATCAATGCCGGCTGAGCTCCTGCAATAACCCGAGAAGTCAGAAAACACACCGAAAAGCCAAAAACACACACAACCACTCTTTGACTCCAAAATAAAGGCCGAATGAAACATAACATATCTTATGGGACGTTGTGGGTTGGTTTTATAATCGTTGCGACTTTATCGGTCTTGTCCCATTGGTTACTTAAAACATACACCGGATTGGCTGGTTGTCAAATTATTTTTCTGATTTTTGTGAAATTTTTTGAATATATTGAATCTTGAGTCGCTACTCCTGAACCACCGGAGCGAAGCGACCAGCCGGAGATATTTGAACAGTTTGATCGTTATCTGCAACTGCAGTTGATGAGCGTGAGGTTACTGCCGGCGACAGCCGGCGTAAAAAAATATCGGGCGTTAGCCCGATTCCACTTGCCTGGCGGCGGCGATTGGTTTATAATCGCCGCCAGGCGGGTCTCTCTCCTTCCCGTAGGGGAGAGAGAGACCCGCCTCCCTGCCCTGTCAGTCTATGTACTCCTTTTTTTTCTGTCAACAAAAAAATTTTGGCCAGAGAAAAGATTGGCCAGAGAAAAACTGCAAAAAAAATATAGAGCTGATTACAGGCCGTTGTTGGCCTGGTGGATATATTGCCCCCCGATCGGGGCACTATCGCTTAACACGGGACGATCTGAGCGTCCCTGTGGGCTGCTCAGCTTACCGAGCATAGACTTTACCGGCTCTACGCCCAGACGGTTACTTATGGCTGTTACCTGCAGCTCCAGGCCCCGGAGCCGGCCTTCAAGACGCTGCAGCCGGCGATCGACCTGGTTCCAGAGGATTAGAAAAAATACTATGGCAATTTTCGTGATGATATTGCCGTAGAAGTTTAAAGTGTTTTTGTTTTTGTCATTCATTGAATATCGCCTCGACTTCATCGATGAGCTGATCGTAAGTCAAAGTATGTTCCTGCCCTTTTACCTGGATCGTTACGGACTGCTTTTCTCGATCGACTTTGAAAGAAAAATCACCGAGAAAAGATTTTATCACGCCCTTGATGAGTTTCACGTTGAACGGAGACGGCTTTGTCATTTGTTGCGCTTCAGCCCCGCTATAAGACCACGCTTGCGAACATTATCACCCAGGGCACCCAGCAGCCCACCGCCGACCATAAGCTGCACCAGGCCGCCCCAGTCGGCAACACCGCCAGAAGCCAGCTTCATAAGTACCTGTTGGAATTCTCCCCAGGCCGCTTTCTGTTTTTCAAGGTCTGCTTTGCTCGCATCGAACTTTAACATTGTTTGCTCCTGGCTGAGCTGCCAGACCTTGAACTCGGTTTCGAGCTGGGCCGGCGTAACTGTCCTGGCCGGATCAAGCGGACTGGGCGTCTCAGGAGTGCAGCCGAAAGCGACAACCCAAATCAAAAGACCTGCCAACGGAGCGATTACTATAAAACGATTGTGATCTATCCACTTCCATACCTTTTGCATTTTCAGCCCCTTTACTAAAAATTCTGCTTGTGAGAATCGATTCTAAGAGCCGATCTCAAGTCGAGGGATCAACAGCACCCCCCCTATCGGCGTTTACGTTTTCGCCGGCTGATCCGCCAGCCGCCTTTGACTTTGTAAAGCGATTGACCTTTTTTTCTGGCATTCTTTGCCGATGATTTTTTCTTATACGTTTTTCGCTTTGTCATAATTAACTCCCTTAACTGCTCTCGATTTCTGCAATTTCTGAATCCAAATCGAGAACCTCATTATTCAGTTGAACAATACTTTGCAACATCGTTTTTTTAACTCTCTGCAAATCTTCTTTAGTGTGTTTACTAATATGCCCTGATGGGTGCTCTACAATTTGCATTTTGTTTTTTTAGCTTATTTTCATACACCACCTCTCACGCACATAGCATAATTAGTGGCTGTTGTTTTTGGGGGATAACTTATACTGCCTATGTCAGTACTGAGACCCCACGCCCTGGTTTCTGATGGTTTAAAAGTTGTACTCGACCAAAGAGTTATTGCGTCAGTGATAAGAAAAGGTAAATAAAAGGAAAAAAAAAAAAAAAGAAGTGAGTTAAAACAAAAGCAAAGCCAAAAAAAGAAAGAAATAAAAGAAATAAATAAAATAATCGATGGCTTAACGGACAAAAAAACTAAATTAAGCAAGGATAAGTCGTCAGTTTTTGAATTAAGGGAAAAACAGGACATACTTTATAAGGAATATAATACAATATGGACTCTAATTTCTAAGAAAAAAAGCCGACTAGGTGAATTGAAAAATCGTTTCGAGGACCTTGCAAAAGAAGAAAAAGATCTTCGAAAAACAAAAGAGCGCCTTATTTTATTAGAGCCGAAAGAAAAACAATATGATAAGACTAAAAAACAGATCGGAAGAGCGTCGTGTAGGGAAAGAGTGTAGATCTCGGTGGTCGCCGTATCATTAAAAAAAAAACAAAAAAAATAAAAAAAAAAAGAAAAAAAATAAAAAAATAAAAACGGACAAATTGTGAACACCATGTA
>CAJVYN010000123.1 GCA_913009355.1 uncultured bacterium
GGCGCTTCCGATCTGGTCAGGTTTGCAGCCGACGAAATAAGCGATTTTATCATACAAAAAAGCGATGGCTTCCCAACATATAGCTTTGCATGCGTTGTAGATGACCAGCTTATGGGGGTAACCCATATCATTCGCGGCCAGGAGCATCTCAACAATACAGCCGGCCAGCAGGCATTACAGGACGCCCTCGGATTTCGCAGGCCGATTTATGCACATATGTCCGTTACCGTAAGCGAAAGCGGCGGCAAACTTTCCAAACGCCAGCGCCCGAAAGCCCTTCGCAAAGCAATCAAGGCAACAGAAGATATCGACCTTGAAAAACTTGCAGGGGCTGGGAAGATTAGCGTTGAAGAACTAAACAGCTTTATTGCCGGCAAGACTGAGCCGGATATGCCCGGTATCGACGCTATGGCAAAGTACCTTGGCGCTGCTCTGCCGGAAGTCAATGTCGTTGATTTTTTCAGGAGCGGCTATCTTCCTGAAGCTATGGTTAATTTTATTGCGCTGCTCGGCTGGAACCCCGGCGACGGCAGAGAGATTATGTTACTTGAAGAACTAATCGACTCTTTTGATATTAACCGCCTGGCCAAATCCAACAGCTTATTTGACCGCCAGAAACTTATCTCTTTTAACACCGAGTATATAAAAACGGTATCCAAAGAAAAGCTTCTTCAGCATTTTAAGGATTACCTAAAAACTATCGAATCTCCACTGATTTCAGCAGACGATAAGCTCCTTGCAAAAATCATAAGGGTCTGTGAAGGCGCAAGGACCTTAGCTGATATTGAACGGAAAAGCAGATTCCTGTTTTTAGCCAACGAGAAAATCGAGTATGATAAGAAAGCGGTTAAGAAGGTTTTATTGAAAAATGACGGCTTAGCTGTTCTGCAGATTGTCCGCAGCAAACTCTCAGCGATGGAGCAATTTACTGAAGAGGCAATTGAGAGTATGCTGCGCAGCTTAGCTGAGGAAAAACAGGTTGGCTTAGGTAAGGTTGCTCAGCCGTTGCGTGTCGCCATTTGCGGAACAACAATCAGCCCACCGATTTTCGATTCGGTAAATATGTTAGGCAAAGAGAAAACACTTAAGCGGTTGGATAATTGTTTCAATAAATTTAAAACCGCATGAAAAGGGATATGCAGATGTCAGTAGGCCATAAATCTATAAAAATATGCCTTATAGCATTATATTTGCCTCTTATTGGATGCTCACCTTCAACACACGAGTGGCAGGCCAGAGGAACCGATCTAACGATAATAAAAGACACTTCCAAAGTCCCTGTTTTGCAAAAAGATGTGTATTGTCATGTTGCTGCCCAGTACCTGGAAACGACAACGCAGATATTAAAAGAGCATGCGTTCCAATCCATCACAAATGAACAGGCTATGTTATGGTGTGACAATTTTCAACCGCCCGGAGATGCCATATTAAAACCTTATCTTGTCCGAGGTGTTGTTTATGGATATCCATCCTATACCATCATAAGATTTGACCGGAACACAGGGGAATTAATCACTCATCACGCCACATGGAACGGAGAAAACATCTTCGGAACGTGGGCACTGGGCACCCCATATCCTTGGCCATTGGTTATATACTTGCCATTTCCACCCAAAGCCGTTTTTCCAACTGCGGTTTTAGGCGGAGATTGGATATTTTATGGCCGAGATTTCAAAACATTGGATAGAAGGTCTTTTGTGCGGGATCCAAATGAACCTTATAATTTAGAAAAGCAGAATTAGAATTTTTGGATTTAAGAACTGGATTCCCGCTTCCGCGGGAATGACAATACTACGGGAATGACAATACTATGAGATACGAGCCACGAGCCACGAGCCACGAGTCACTATTAGTAACCGGTTCGATTGGTATTGATACCGTTAAAACCCCTTTCGGGGTCAGTGAGAACTGCCTCGGCGGCTCGGCGGTGTATTTTAGTATGGCGGCCAGCTTCTTCTGCGCCGTCAGATTCATCGGCGCTGTCGGCGCCGATTGCCCGTTTGACCTGGCTGAAGTTTTCGCCGGAAGAGACGTCGATTTGGCCGGCCTGGAAGTAAGAACGCAAAGCAAAACATTTCGCTGGGCCGGCTCATATCAGGGCGCTATGAACGAGGCAATTACAGATAAAGTCGAACTAAATGTCCTTGCTGAAAAGCCGCCAACCGTGCCTGATGAATATAAGGACAGTAAATTCATCTTTCTCGCAAATACGGCACCAGCTCTTCAATGCCAATTGCTCGAACAAATCGAGGCCGGCGCTTTCGTGGCCGCTGATACGATGAACTGCTGGATTCAGAACCATATCGATGATTTAAAACGGCTGCTTAAAAAAATCGATTGCCTGATAATCAACGAAGACGAAGCGAGAATGCTGGCGAATGATTCTAACCTGATAACAGCGGCGAAGGCGATTTTAGGTATGGGGCCGGCTGTCGCGGTTATCAAAAAGGGTGAATCGGGTTCGGTAATGTGCAACGCTGACGGAGAGCAATTCGTTCTGCCGGCCTATCCGGCTGACGAGGTAAAAGACCCTACGGGCGCAGGCGACAGCTTTGCGGGGGCATTTATGGGCTATCTGGCACAGCACAGCAGGACAGACTTCGAATCGTTGAAACAGGCGATTGCCTACGGCACGGTGGTTGCCTCGTTTACGATTGCCGATTTTTCGCTGACAGGATTAACCTCGATAAACAAAAACGATATCGATAATAGACTTGAAACTTTGAGAAAGCTGACGCAGTTTTAAGCATAGAGCGAGATACGAGATACGAGCGACAAGCGACGAATAATGCGAGTGTTTATAGCGATAGATATTGATGATAAAATCAGAAAAGCGTTAAGTGATTTGCAGCAGCAGCTACAAAGCAGTGTCGATGTTAAAAAAAGTGATGTAAAATGGGTTCAGGTGGATAAGATTCATTTGACTCTGAAATTTTTAGGTGAGGCCGAAGACCAAAGAATCGTTGAGGTCTGTAATATAGTTAAGGATGTTGCCGAAAGAGGCAGCGGTTTCGAGCTGGATATAGAATCGGTCGGCTGTTTCGGCGGCAGAAGCGCCAGGGTCTTATGGGTCGGCACAGGTAGGGGAAGTGATAATCTGTGCCGGTTACAAAAGGATATTGAGAAGCGGTTGGCTTTGGCCGGCTGGCCGGAAGATGCAAGAAAGTTTGCCGGCCATCTGACTCTGTGCAGAATAAGAAACCCCAAAGCAGGTATCAAGCTGGCGAAAATGAGCGAGGATTACAGAGATTTTAAGCTTGGGACTATATCGGCTGATTCGGTCTCGGTTTATCAGAGCCAATTAAGGCCGAGCGGCCCTGTTTATACGGTGTTAGGCAATTACAAACTAAGCTAAAAGTGTAAGGCGAAATTGGAGAAAAGCAGAAATGGCAAAGACAAAAAAAGGCGCAACAGCCCCGAAAGAGACCGGCAAAGAGAGCGCTCTGCAGCGTGTGATTGCGCAAATCGAAAAGCAATACGGCCAGGGCGCTATTATGCAAATGGACGAGCATCAATATGCCAAGATCGAGGGCATTCCCACCGGTTCGTTATCGCTGGACCTTGCACTCGGCGGAGTGGGTATCCCCCGCGGCAGGGTTACCGAACTGTTCGGTCCGGAGTCGAGCGGAAAAACTACCCTGGCACTTCACATCATTGCAAACGCCCAGCGTTTGGGCGGTGTGGCTGCGTTTATCGACGCTGAACACGCCCTCGATACAACCTGGGCAAAAAGACTGGGAGTCGATGTCAGCAGCTTGCTGGTCAGCCAGCCCGATACGGGCGAACAGGCACTTGAAATCACCGAGATGTTAATCAGGTCCAATTCCGTTGATATTATAGTTGTTGACTCAGTTGCCGCATTGACGCCAAAAGCAGAGATCGAAGGCGAAATGGGTGACAGCCACATGGGACTGCATGCAAGATTGATGAGCCAGGCGATGAGAAAACTTACCGCTGTCATTAGCCAGAGCAAAACATCCCTCGTCTTCATAAACCAAATCCGTATGAAAATCGGCGTGATGTTCGGCAACCCGGAAACCACTACCGGCGGAAGGGCACTGAAATTTTACAGTTCAATTCGGCTCGATATAAGACGAATCGGAACCATAAAGGACGGCAGCGGCGCCGTAGGGAACAGGGTCAGAGCCAGAGTGGTAAAGAACAAAATCGCACCGCCTTTCCGTGATGCTGAGTTCGACATTATGTTCGACAGCGGAATCAGCTACGAGGGCGATTTGATTGATTTGGGCGCCAGTTGCGGCGTAGTTGAAAAATCCGGCGCCTGGCTGAACTATGGCGATATACGACTCGGCCAGGGCAGAGAAAAAGCCAAACAGTATCTGGCTGAGAATAAGGATTTGCTGGAAGAAATAAAAAATAAAATCCTCATTGCTAAAGGCCTGAAGTAAGTAGAAATCAAAATGCAAAATGTAAAATGCAAAATTAAGGAAGTCGTCCGCCTTTGGCGGACTCCACAATTTTTATCTTTGATATTTGATATTTGATTTTAATATGTTAACTGCAAAGCAGATTAGAAGCGGCTTTATAGATTTTTTCAGGGATAAAGGCCATGAGTTTGTCCCAAGCTCGTCACTTGTCCCTGTCAATGACGACACTCTGCTTTTTACCAATGCGGGAATGAACCAGTTCAAGGATATTTTTACGGGGCTGGTTCCACCGGAGTATCACAGAGCGGCCAACAGTCAAAAATGCCTGCGCGTAAGCGGCAAACACAACGACCTTGAGCAAGTCGGGAAGGACACCTATCACCACACCTTTTTTGAAATGTTAGGCAACTGGTCGTTCGATGATTATTTCAAGGCAGAGGCGATTGAATGGGCATGGGAGCTTCTAACAAAGGTCTGGGGCATCGAGCCGGGCTGTTTATGGGCAACGGTTTTTCAGGGGGATGCAGAAGACGGCTTGCCGGATGATACAGATGCCAAACAACTTTGGCCAAAAGTGACAGGCATCCCGGAGGACAGGGTAATTTTCGGTGGGAAAAAAGATAATTTCTGGGAAATGGGCGGGGCAGGGCCCTGTGGGCCATGCAGCGAAGTACATATCGACCTGGGGGCGGGAAGCTGTGATATGAAAAACGTTGCCGGCCATAAGTGCGCCGTCAACAGCGGCTGCGCAAGATACATTGAGCTGTGGAATCTTGTTTTCATACAATTCAACCGTCAGGGCAGCGGTGAACTTGTGCCGCTTTCAGCTAATTATGTCGATACCGGCGCAGGACTTGAAAGAATAGTCGCGGTACTGCAGAACAAAAAAAGTAACTACGATACCGATTTGTTTATGCCCATAATAAACGCACTTAGTGACATCACAGGATGCAAATATACATCCCGGATAAACAACAAAACCGATAACGCCTTCAGGGTTATCGCCGACCATATCAGGGCACTGACCTTTGCGATAACCGATGGCGCTACGCCTTCTAACGAAGGCAGGGGTTATGTGATTAGGCGCATACTTCGGCGGGCCTGCCGGTTCGCCAGAGTGCTGGGATTGCACGAGCCGTTCCTGAATAAACTCGTGCCGGCAGTCGTTGATACTATGGGTGATGCGTTCGGCGAGATAAAACAAAAAGCCGACTACGTCTCAACGGTAATCGAATCTGAAGAAGCGAGCTTTGGCAGGACGCTCGACAGAGGTATTGAAATCTTCAACGATGCCGCCGGACGAGCTGAAAAACTAAAGAAAAGAACCATCAAAGGCGAAGATGCCTTTCAGCTTTATGATACCTACGGCTTTCCGCTCGATTTGACACAGCTTATGGCCAAAGAACGCAACATCGACGTCGATACAGCTAAATTTGACAAGCTGATGGAAGAGCAGCGTAAGCGGGCAAGGGCTGCTCAAAAAAATAACTCGATGGCGGCAGCCCTGACCGATGTCGAACTGCCGGTAACCGAGGACCTGCATAAATACGGCAGTGACCGGTGCGACAGTAAGATAATCGGATGGATTGGAACTGAGGGTTTCAAAAACCAGGGCCGAATCGAAGCCGGCACCGAGAGCGGTATTGTTCTCGACAGTACCTGTTTCTACGCCGAGGCGGGCGGGCAAGTCGGTGATTGCGGACATTTAGAATCCGGCCAGAGCCAATTTATCGTTGAAAACACTACGAAAATAGCCAATTGTGTCATCCATCAAGGTAAAGTCATCAAGGGTGTGTTCAGTGTCGGCGATAAGGTAAAGGCGATCGTCAGTAAAGACCGTGACTCTGTAAAGAAAAATCATACCGCCACTCACCTGCTTCAGTGGGCACTGCAGCAGGTGCTCGGTGATTCAGTTGCACAGCAGGGCAGTCTCGTCGGGCCGGAATATTTGCGATTTGACTTTACTTGTCCAAAGGCCTTAACAAGCGAACAGATAAAAAAAGTCGAGCTTATGGTCAGAGAAAAAATCGCTGCGGACCTGCCGGTGACCTGTATGGCTATGCCCAGACAAGAGGCGGAAAAACTCGGTGCGATGGCGCTATTCGGCGAGAAATATGGAAGCGAAGTTCGCGTAGTGGCGATCGGTGCAAAAATAGCGGACAGCGGACAGCGGACAGCGGAGGGTAAAAGAAAACTAAACGCTGAACGCTATACCCTAAACGCTGTAAAAAAGGCCTTTAGCAAAGAGTTTTGCGGCGGTACTCACGTTGCTAAAACCGGCTCTATCGGCGGCCTTAAGATAATCAGGGAAGAGAGCATTTCAGCCGGCATCAGAAGGATTACCGCACTGACCGGCTCCGGACTTGCAGCTTATCTCGAAGAGCGAAGCCAGATTGTCGATAAGCTCTCAGAGATGCTAAAGACCACCCCCGAAACCCTGGTTGATAGAGTAAAGAAGCTAATGGACGAGCTGAAAAGCGAGAAGAAGAAAACGCTATACGCTATACGCAATACGCAATACGATATTATGACTGAAGCAAAACAGCTTCTGAAAGAGTGCGAAAAAATCGGTGAAACATCAGTAATCATCAGCCGAGTCTCAACGACTTCGGTCGAGCAGGCCAGGGCGGCTATCGATATGCTCAAAAAGAAGGGTAAATCGGC
>CAJVYN010000124.1 GCA_913009355.1 uncultured bacterium
CGGCATCCGGCAATAGATGCTCGGTAACGATGCCGGAATTGTCAGCGGGGTGTAGCTCAGCTTGGCTAGAGCGCCTGCTTTGGGAGCAGGAGGCCGTAGGTTCGAATCCTATCACCCCGATTGCTATAAGCATTTGCAAACACTAAAGTTGCAGAGGTTTTGTTTTTTAGTACATTCTTCAGATTTCTGTTTTGTGGCAGTTTTGTGGCGACAATACAGGTTGGTCTATATTATTTTCTTCAAAAGCATAACAAGGCAAACAACAATCGCTGGAAAGCATCACCATAATGGTCATATTTGCTTTTTGGTGGTTTTTTGTCACGGCTCACTCCTTTTACATATGACTCTATGCTATGAAAATATATATACTTAACGAGAAAATCCAAATAAAATCGATGCAATTGAAATTCTTTTGAATTGTCCAGCCGATTGGGGCACTGATGCACTGGTCTCAAATCTGGGGAGTATTATAATTAACCCGCATTTTTCACAGGCTCTGATTTTGAGTGATTTTTTTGTGGTCAGGAGGCCAAACCGTCACCATCACTTTTCAGGCGAAGTTTTTCGACATGGGCAACCTCGGTGCTGCAAATAATTCGCTGCTGCAGGCCAGTTGAATACATAATGAAATCGGTTTTGATGGGGCTGTTGAAAAACCACCGAACTAAGGTTTGAGATTGCCACGGCCTGCTTCGCAGGCCTCGCAATGACAGAAAAATCACACTTTGTGTCATTGCGAGGAGCGTAGCGACGAAGCAATCTCGACTTTTTCAACAACCCCTTGATACCCATTAACTATTATGCCGAGGATACAGCATCTAATGAAGTACGCACATCCCTGTAGTCGCCTATAATCGAGAAGAAGTTGCGTATTAGCATCAGGCAGTAATATCGTTCCTTATGTGTTAATAGAATGTGTTTACCTCGAAAGGTTGTGGCTCCAATTGCCAAAAGGAACAATAACTCCCAGCCAAGGCCAACCCAAAAGTGGTTGCCATATTTTTCCTTCATTAGCGAAAGATTCAAATTGCCCTCGAGCAATTGTAACAGCAGGCTGTAGTGCATTCTCTCTCTCCGGGAAAAGCTCCTGTATGCAACAATAGGATGCTTATTTTGCTCAAGCATGTTTATATAATGTTGAATTGAAAATGTGTTGGAATACATTGTCCCGTTTATATAGCCCCAAGAGCCTGGCCCAAGTCCAACATACTCATCATGATCAACTATATATTCATCAATTGCTCCTTTTTTGTGAGAGAAACACCACAGTGATTGCTGGTTATATACATCGGATAACTGGTTTACAATCAACTTGTATGATAGCTTCTCTTGCCGACGGTTTATTTTACCACATCTTTCTGCGAGTTCCTTTTTTCGGCTATTTGATACCATTAAAGGATAATAGGTAACCTGGTCTACCTTAATCTCCTTAATAGTCTCTATATCCTGTTTAAGTATCTGGCTAGTATGATTTGGAAAGTTGAATATCATATCAATGTTTACAGTATCAAACATCCCAACGACAGAAGAAAGTTTTTCTTTTATTTCTTCGCCGGAACCATACTTTTCAAGGCGCTGAATACTTTCAAGAATTTCGTTGTTAAAAGATTGTACGCCAATAGAAAGACGATTAGTGCCGACATCCTTGAGGATTTGGAGGATTTTAGGTGTCAGGTGATTCGGGTTAGTTTCTATTGAAACTTGCTTGATTTGCCAATTGCTTTTTACGAATTCAATGATCTGTGCCAATCTGTCCGGCATTATTGTAGGTGTGCCACCACCAATGTAAATAGAATCGAAACAATAGCCAAGTTCATGATAGATTCCTATTTCTTTTTTAAGGGCATCAAAATAGCGAGAAGCAAGAGAGTGCTCGAATTTGACCTTGACAAAAGAACAATAGGGGCACAGTTCCTCGCAGAAAGGAATGTGCATGTAAAGTAGATACGAGCTGTCTTTCTTAGGTTTTGGTGGTGAACTTGGCGAATATTTTTCAAAAGCCAAATAACGACGTGTTAAACGCGCAGTGTAAAATGTAAGAAAGTTCTCAATAAACATTGCTCTGTTACCCTAATAGCACTTATGGCGTTAAACAGCATAGGCACTGGCTCGCTCGCATGATATTCGAGTTAGTAGTCGAACACAAGTTTTTTAGTAGAATTGAAAAAAGACTGGATACGGGCTGCCTTTAGGTGTTGGGTGGAACGCATGCAAAAAAAACGATAATTCTCACAAATGAGATTATTGGTTAATAAGGCGACATAGATTTGCCAATAGCTGGTAAAATGGGTTATTCGTGATGCAATCTTCGTGATGCAATCTTCTAAGTAGCTTGAATTCCTTTGAGGTGGCTGTTCATGCTGAAATAACAACTTCTTCCTGCCTTTAGAATGTACTCCTGGCTATTTAAGTAACAACGAAGGTTTTTTGTTTCGAAACGGTGTAAGCGTAGGTAGAATTGGAAGGGCTGGGAAAGCTCTCGAAATTGAGAAAAACACTCTTTTGCGTTAATATCAAAGATTTCAAGGCTTGACATAGACTGCGTTTAGGTTAGACTTAAAGAACTTTACTGTTTAAGAGCCTCTAACAAAATGAATCGTTGTACCGAAAGTGAGCGTTTTTTCGTCCGGCAAGGAAGGCGAAACAGGCAATGCCAGGGCATTGTCGATGCAGCCTGACGCCGTTCGGACGGGAAATAAGCCGCTTGATGAATACAGAGTCATTTTGTTATAGGCTCTAAGTAAGGTGATGTGCTAACTGCAGTAGGTAGTGGTTAGGACGACGACAGAGAAAATACTGGCTGTTCTTGCCTTGTAGCAAGCCGCAAAGGGCAGTTCCGTGTGCGAGAATTGAGCTCAGGGCAAAGTGCATTGCGTGTTTATCGATCTTGGATGTGGCCGGAAATTCGGTCTATATGATGCACAGTGATGAATTCTATGCGGTGCAGGGAGATTTTTTGGTCGTCCTATTTGCAGATATATATCAGTTGGCTAATGAATGATGTCCGAAAGTTTATGTAAGAGAAGCTATCAAGAATGATACCAAAATACAAGGCGTTCCCTCGCGGATATGAGTTTAAGAATTTTGAAGGTCAGCCAGAGGGAAAGTTAATTCAAATAAAAATCCCCGCAGGGGTAACAATTCCATTGAGGCAGGGGTTTGGCAATGAAGTTACCCCCGTCGTTGAACCTGGGCAGAGAGTTGCGGCAGGGCAGATAATCGGAAGAGACGATGAATCGGTATCAAGCCCGGTTCACAGTTCCGTGAATGGCAAAATAGCGAAAATAGGGAAAATAGATTATCTTGGCAGAGAGGTCGGGGCGATAACTATAGAATCCGATGGTACGGGTGACTGGCAAAAGCTGCAGGGCTGCTCATCCGACTGGCAGGGGTTGTCTGCTGAAAAGATAGGCGAGTTAATTTATCTTTCCGGAGCAGGAGCCAGCGGCAGAGCGGGGATACCGACAGAGTTTAACAGTTCTGTAATTGCCCCTGCTGAGGTCGAAAATGTAATCATCCAGGGTGTTGGCTCTGAAGTGCATAATCTTTCGCCTGATGTCCTTTTGAAAGGTGAAGGGCTGTCGCATTTTATAGAGGGTTTGAAGATTTTGAAAAAGGTGATGGCCGGCGCCCGGTTTCATCTTGTGTTAAACAAATCGCAAAAGAGTTTAATTAATGAAGTATCACAATTACTTCCAACTGACAATTTAATTAACTTTTTTACAGTGACACCTAAATACCCCGTGGATCACGATGAGGTTTTAACACCTCTTTTGTTGGGCGGGAAATTTCCGCATGGCTATTCGGTGGCAAATATCGGCGTGGTCGTGCTTGACATTCAGGCAGTGTTGCATGTTTATGAAGCGGTGGCAGAAGGCAAGTCGCTGATAGAGAGAACCGTGGCTTTGTGTGGTCCCGGGTTCAGGGAAAAACTCCACGTTAAATTGCGCCTCGGCAGCCCACTGGAACACGTTATTAGAGATAACGTCGATGCGGATAAAAAATTGCGGCTTGTGCTGAATAGTTGTTTAACAGGCCAGAGACTTTCTGACCTGTCATTGCCGGTTGACAGGACATTTACGACTGTAACGGCCCTTTTGGAAGAAAACGAAAGCCAATTTCTCGCTTTTGCCAGACCCGGTTTCAGAAGAGATTCATATTCGCGAACCTGTCTTTCGAGTTTGTTCAAGAAAAACAGCAAAATGTTTCAAAAAACCTGCGGGACAAATGTTCACGGTGAACTCCGGCCATGTATATTTTGCACATTTTGTGAGGAGGTCTGTCCTGTGAGTATAATTCCGCATCTTCTTTTCCAGCATGTCGAAAGGGATGTCATTGACGAAAATCTCCTGCGGTATAAGATATTTGACTGTATCGAGTGTAATCTGTGCAGTTACGTTTGCCCGTCAAAAATCCCTGTTGCGGAATTTATCAAGAAAGGCAAGTCCGGACTGATTAGCGAAGGATTCGAGATTCCTGCCCCTGATACAGCACTTAAAGGCCTCGAAAAATATAAGAGTGTAGAGTAAGGTGATTATATAAATGAAAATTGTTAGACTGCTGCTCGACAGTTTGTATAAAATTCCGGTAGTGAACAAAGCCGAACCGCTGATTGAAGCTATAGATGCAGCGTTATTCGGAACGACCGATACAACCCAACGCGGTCCACACATCGTTGACGCTATCGACACCAAAAGATACATGTCGTGTGCCATAGCTGCCCTTTTACCAGCGACGCTGGCTTCAATATATTTCTACGGGTTGAGAGCCATATTGATTATAGCAGTGTCTTATATGGCCGGTTTTTTCGTTGAGTTTATGTTCGCTGTGGTTTACAAGCACAAAATCCACGAGGGTTTTCTGGTTACGGGCCTTATTTTCCCGCTGGTACTACCGCCAACGACACCTTTGTGGGTAGTTGCTGTTGGAGTTATGTTCGGAGTGCTGTTTGGAAAAGAAATGTTCGGGGGTACCGGGAGAAATATTTTCAATCCGGCTCTGGTTGGCAGATTATTTATCACGATAGCATTTCCTGCGATTATGACGATCAGTTGGCTAATGCCAATTACAGATGCGACTTTTACAGACAAGTGGCTGACGCCTTTTGGGGATACGGCTATCACAGATGCGATAACCGCGGCCACGCCTTTAGCTGTTTATAAAACCACTAAGGTTGTGGCGTCATTTCCCGACCTGCTCACAGGCAATACAGCCGGCAGTATGGGCGAAACATGCAGAATCGCCATAATCATTGGCGGACTGTTTTTAATGTTCACCAAAGCAGGCAATTGGCGCATTCCCGTCAGCTACATTGGTTCAGTTTTTGTATTCGCAGCAATCGGAAATTACTTTCTTCCCGACAGTATCGCCCCGCCGGGATTTCAGCTTTTCGCAGGCGGACTTATGTTCGGTGCATTCTTTATGGCCACTGACCCCGTTACATCACCATTTACATGCGCAGGCAAATATACCTTCGGGATAATGTGCGGAGTTCTCACAGTTTTGATACGCAGTTTTTCCGGATACGTGGAAGGAGTTATGTTCAGCATTGTTATTATGAACGCATTGGCTCCGCTTATTGACCATATTGTTTTATCATTAAAATACCGACCGGTGAAAGTATGAAGTCAAAATTATCGATGATCTTGTTTATTTTGATTCTGGGTTCAACCTTAACGACAGCACTTGTTAGCGTAGATAACTTTACCAGAGAACCTATCGCCCGAAATAAGGCGAAAAAGCTGCAAAAGAGTATTCTCTCCTTGTTGGGTTTTGCCTATACCAAAGACAGTCTAAGCGAATCTTTCTCTGAAAATATAAAAACACATAAACTCGCAGAAGTTACTTTTTATCAGGCCAAAACAAGTGGATACCTGGCCTTTGAAATTCATGGTATGGGATTGTGGGGCCCGATTCACGGTACAATCGCGTTGACCCCGAATCTCCAAAAAATTCACGGTATTAGCATTATTCACCAGGAAGAGACGCCCGGGCTGGGTGGAAGAATCTCCGAAGCCGAATTCTTGGACCGCTTTAAGGGTAAAAATATTACCAACGGTCTTATTATTCAGCCACCGGGCAAGGCCCTGGCCGATAATGAAGTGGACGGAATAACCGGTGCTACTTTGAGTTGTAATGCTTTTGAGATTATTTTGAACAATGAGATAAAAAAATATATATCAATCATAAAGGAAAGCAAGTAATGCTTCTTAAAAAGGTTTTAGGTGCAAAAGGATACAAGATTGTAAAGAAGGGAATCTGGGGAGAGCACCCTGTATTTTCAGCGTGCTTAGGGATATGTTCGGCTCTGGCGGTAAGCAATAAGGTTGAAAACGCTATCGCTATGGGCGCAGGGGTAACCTTTGTTCTTGTTGCTACTGCGGTGTTTATTTCGGCTTTAAGGACTTTGATTCCTCAGAGGGTAAGAATAATAACGTACATGATCGTTATAGCCTCTTTTGTTATTATCGTTGATAAAACTCTTCAGGCTTTTTTTCCTGATATCAGCGAGGCGGTGGGGCCTTATGTGGGCCTGATTATTACTAACTGTATTATAATGGGAAGGGCCGAGGCGTTTTTCATACAAAATAAGATTAGTCATTCGGTACTGGATGCTGTTTCCAACGGCGTGGCTTACTCTTATACTCTTATTCTAATCGCGGTGATTCGCGAACTTCTTGGCTTTGGCACTTTGCTGGGAATGAAAGTCATGCCCGGCGGATGGGAAAACTGGGTTGTTATGACGATGGCTCCAGGCGCTTTTTTTCTGTTGGGATTAGCTATATGGATAGCACGAGCGATACAGGATGCAGGTTCTGAAAAGGAAGGATAATAGTGGATGGCACATTTGGTAACAATATTTATTGCGGCGAGATCGGAAGAGCACACGTCTGAACTCCAGTCACATTCCTTTATCTCGTATGCCGTCTTCTGCTTGAAAAAAAAAAACAAAACTAATATCTCAAAATAATAATCATATGCAACT
>CAJVYN010000125.1 GCA_913009355.1 uncultured bacterium
TCAATGTGGGTCTGTTTATTAATTGATGTTTGTTAACATGATCGCTCTAAAAACTTATCGCCCCATTTTCTGTTTTTTTGTTTTTTTTTTTCAAGCAGAAGACGGCATACGAGATAAAGGAATGTGACTGGAGTTCAGACGTGTGCTCTTCCGATCTCATTCGCCGCATAGGCACAGCAACATTCACATCCAGAATATCGCTCCATATTTTCGCTATTAGTTTTTCATGAACGCCCATAATATCATCACTATCGACGAAGCTCATCTCAACGTCAATTTGTGTGAATTCGGCCTGTCGGTCGGCTCGCGGGTCCTCATCTCGAAAGCACCGTACTATCTGGAAGTATTTATCAACACCGCCGACCATCAGAATCTGCTTGAACAATTGCGGCGATTGAGGCAGGGCATAGAAACAGTTCTTATGCAATCTGCTGGGCACGAGGAAATCTCTTGCCCCTTCCGGCGTACTCTTAGCCAACATCGGCGTTTCAATCTCCCAGAACCCTGACTGGTCGAAAAAATCGCGTACAAGCTTGGTTACCTGATGGCGTATATGCAGCTTCTGCTGCATTTCGGGCCGGCGCAGGTCGATATACCGGCTGGCCATGCGCAGCTCTTCGCTGCATTTTTCAGCACAGTCGATTTCAAACGGCGGCGTCCTGGAGACGTTAAGGATTTCAATCTGCTGCACAGCCACTTCGATTTGGCCGGTCGCCAGCTTCGGATTTTCCATACCCTCGCTTCGCCGCTGAACTACTCCCTTGGCAGCTATTACCCATTCGCACCGGGTCGTTCTGGCCAGCTTATGTGCATCCGGCCATGATTCAGGGTTGAAAACCAATTGGGTCAGCCCTTCTCTATCCCGCAGGTCGATAAATACCAGATTGCCATGGTCGCGATAGGAATGGACCCAGCCGGCTAAAGTTACCTTTTTGCCGGCATCGCTTAAGCCAAGCTGCCCGCAGGTATGTGTTCTTTTCAGCATCACAAAAATCTTTCAGTTCATTGTTCGCCCAGCCCTTCTGAGGGGCTGGGTTCGTAGTTTTCTGGTTTCCTGTCTCTTAATCCTTACCACTTAATCCTTCTTTGTGGTTCGCAGTTTGTCAAACTCCTGCAAAAGAGCTTCGGCAACGTCAACGCATTCGTCGCAGGTGATGCGTTTGAGCTTGAGAATTTCCCGGCACTTTATCGAGCTGGCTGCTTCACAAAAACGCCGCTCAAGCTCCTCTGTATGGTCAGAATCGCCCAGCAGCACCTTAGCGGCAAAAAGCGCTCCGCACATACCGCCCTCGACACGGCCGTGGCCGCACGATTTATATGCCTTGATTTGTTTCTGCTCGATATTGTAGTCATCCTGAAAGGCCAGCAGAATCGCCTGGGCACAGTTATACTTCTCGGGCTTCTTATTAAAATATCTCGAAGCTTTTTCTTTATCCATACTTTCCTTTTCAATCTCCTGTTTTTTATTCTTTTCTTTTTTTGCCACTAAGGCACCAAGACTTTAATTGTCATTGCGAGGCCTGAAAGGCCGCGGCAATCTCAACCGTTAAATTTGAGACCGCTTCGCTTCTGTTTTTTCTTTTTTTTAATCTGTGTTTATCTGCGTTAATCTGTGTCTAAGTTTTGTTTTTTGTCTTTTGTTTTTTTTTCGACACAGATTAACACTGATTTACACTGTTTTTTTCACTAATTTTATTCGTGTCCATTCGTGGCTAACTTTTTGTTTTTATCCTGTTTTGAACATTTGAATTTCGGATTTTGATATTGTTTAGAGTTTAGATATCAGGATTTAGTATTTGCTCATATCTTCTGTGTCCTGTGTTCTGTATTCTGCCTTTACGCTTTCTTATATTTCGGCTTTTCCGCCCACCTCAGCTTCTCTGCCAGCGTATCCCACTGCGTGCGTTTAGGATTATTTACAATCAAAAAATCGCAGTTTTGCCTCTCAACCCTCACTACATCATCACTTGACAGCTTCAATGAAACCTGCCCATCAATTGAAACAGTCGTACCTTCATTGACCCGTACTCCAAAGACTTCCACCCTGCTGTCGGCGTTGATAACAATCGGCCGAAAGCTCAATGAATGGGGGCAAATCGGCGTAATAACCATCGCCTTCATTTTTCCGGCCAGTATCGGCCCGCCTGCCGAGAGGTTATAAGCAGTCGAGCCGGTCGGCGTGGAAATTATCAGCCCGTCACTTACACAGCCGGCAAGCGGCTGAGCGTCCACTAATATCTTCAACTCAATCGTTCGAAAGGGCGCCCCTGCCGTGATAAAAACATCATTGATAGCTGCTGAGCAGAATTTTTGCTCTCCATCACTGAAAACTCTACAGTCCAGCATCATCCGCTTTTCTGTGTGCGCCCTGCCCGATATGATATCGTCAAAAGATTTTTTTAGCTCATCAACGCTAAATTCCGCTAAGAAACCGAGCTTACCAAGGTTAACCCCTATTACCGGAACACTGCTCTGGCTCAAATTTCTCGCAGCCGAGATAATGCTGCCGTCCCCACCGAAAACAACGGCAAAATCACAGTCTGTCAGGACATCATCTGGGCAGTTTTCAATGCCGCAACTTGCTATCGTCTCAGCTTTGCCTTTTGCAAAGCCGGCAAACTCATCAATAGCCTCAGCAACGCCGCACTTTTGCCTATCGCCAAGAATTACCAATCTGGGCAATCGCCCCTTAACCATTCCCAATTCCCAATTCTAAATTTCTTTGCCACTAAGTTACCAAGACACTAATTGTCATTGCGAGGCCTGAAAGGTCGTGGCAATCTCAACCATTAGATTTGAGATTGCTTCGCTTCTGTTTTTTCTTTAACTCTTTAACGCAGAGTTCGCCAAGCCCGCTGAGATTTACAATATTTCATTTTTATTTTTTCTCTGCGTCCTCAGCGTTCTCAGCGATAAATTTTTGTCTTTTTTTTGACACAGATTAACACTGATTTACACTGTTTTTTTCTTTTGACAGGATTACAGGATTATCTGGATGAGTTATTTTTTTTTGAACTTATCCTCTTTATCCTGTTATCCCGTCTAAGTTTTGTTTTGTTTGTTTTTTCCTTTTCTTTAATCTGCGTTCATCTGCGTTAATCTGTGGCTAAGTTTTTCCTGTATTCTGTGTCCTGTATTCTGTATCCTTTTTTTCTCTCCATCTTTTGTTTTTTTCGACACAGATTAACACTGATTTACACTATTTTTTTTAATCTGTGTTTCTTTGTGTCTATTCTTTTTTACTTTTTCGTCACCCTGCTTTCAATCAAATTTTCGCCTGCAAGTTCGGTAATCAGTAAATCTTCAATTTTGACATCCTCTAAATTTCTTACTAAAAGGCCGGTTTTTTTGTTAGTGGTAATGCTGTATCCCCGTTGCAGGACCGATTTCGGGTTCAAAGCCGCCAACCGATTCGCCTGGGCTGTAAGCTGTATTCGGGCTTTGTTAATGACGGCCTTTGTCGCAGCGTTCGTTCTGCTCTTCAGATTATTCAATTCCAAGGTTTTATTTTTTAAGATTCTGTGCGGCTCAATCTTTCCGACCTGTTCCTCGCCTGTATATAGCTTGTCCCGTGCGTTGGCCAGTATTTTTCTTATCGAATCGGCCAGTTTTACGCCGAGTTCATCTAACTGCTGTTCTCTGTTATGAACCGGCGAGAACGGCTTTCTGAAAACCGCGCTGGCCAAAACGGTTTCCAAATCCTGCTGTGCCAGTTTAACTCTCGCTTTGATGTTACCTTCCAGCCGGCTTTGCATACCTGCCAACCGTCCCGTAACTTCCTGTATATCCGGCACGGCTGTAACGCCGGCTTTGGTCGGCGTTGACGCCCGTGCGTCGGCTGCCAAATCAGCGATGGTAGTATTAATCTCGTGGCCTACCGCGCTTATCACAGGTATTGCCGAATCGAAAATCGCCCTGGCCAAAACTTCTTCATTGAAAGCCCACAAATCCTCCAGCGACCCGCCGCCCCTGCCGACAATCAGAACGTCGAGCTTGAGTTTATTATTGCGTCTGTTTATATCCCGCAGGGCCGCTGCGATTTTTTCCGCTGCCCCTTCGCCCTGAACCGGTACAGGATACAGGAGCAATTCAGCGCAGGGCCAGCGGCTGTGAATACTGTCGGTTATATCATGCACCGCTGCGCCGGACTCGCTGGTTACTATCCCAATCTGCATCGGGTAGGGCGGCAGCGGTTTTTTGTGCACATCAGCGAAAAGACCCTGAGCTTCGAGCCGTTTCACCATTTGCTCAAAAGCCAACTGCAGCGCGCCCACGCCGGCCGGCTCGATTTTTTCAACCATAAACTGGTACCTGCCCTGCGGAACGTAAACATCGACAGAGCCGGTTGCCAGAACCGCCAGTCCGTTTTCCACCTCGAATTTGACCTTGCTAAAGCTGCTTTTCCACATAACACAGGGCAGTTTTGAAATTTCGTCTTTGAGTGAAAAATAGCGGTGACCACTCTGGTGCGGTTTCCAGTCGGTTATCTGGCCTGCAATTGTCAGCCGACCGGGCAGATTATTTTCCAGAATCCCTTTGATTAGTGAATTGACCTGGCTGACCGTATATATTTTGGCCCTGTTTTGCGGCTGAAACAAGCCTGCTGCCGAATTTTTCATTGCTGCCGAAACCCCAAATCCAATCTATAGTTTCCAAACCTTCTTTTCAATGCCCAATAGTAAGCAGTAAACAGCCAATAATCAATAATCAATTTGTCCGGCTGAGCTATAATTTCCTTGATTTCCAGATGCTGTTTTAGTATATTAGAAGGGTGATGAATAGCTGTGAAAGAAGGGGGGGGTGGCTTCCCCGTTTATTATGCAGCAGTTCCCATACACAACTGTAACTCTGTGGTAATGCTGTTGGCGCTAACTGTTCAGGAGAAAAGATGAACCCCTGGCTTGAAACTATAGCTGTTTGCCTGGTAGCGGTGCTGGGTGCCTGTTTGGGCAAGATATTTTCGCGTCTTCAAAAGCCCTATTGGGTATTCGGCTATTTTCTGCCCCTTTCGCTCATTGCAATATTGGTAATAGCCAGATACAGCGATACGCTGTATTTTGCCCCGCTGTTCTCCGGAATAGTAGCGGGACGTGCAAAATTCGTCATTTTGTCCCTGGCTATTACAATGGGCCTGACTGCTCCACTGTCACGTCTGCCCCGTAAAGGTGAGAGGGTGATGGTTTGGGTGCTGATGGTTGTGTTCGTAGCTTGCTTTTCTGTTTCACCTTTTCTTGTTCCCGCTTTAATGAAGGAGCGTTTGTCGAATCTTAAAACAAGGGTTGATGCTAACGGTATCTGCTATCAGACCACAAATTATACTTGTGCCCCGGCTGCAGCGGTAACGGCCTTGCGAAAATTGGGCCTGCCCGCTTACGAGGGGGAGCTGGCAGTACTTTCTCACTCAAGTCCCGTATTGGGCACTCTTCCCGGCTGTCTGAGCACAGCCCTTCAGAATCGCTACGGTGCCGACGGCCTGAAAACTCAGTATCGACGCTTCGATTCGGTTGCTCAGCTCAAAAACGCCGGCATTACGCTGGTTGCGGTAAGGGATGCATTTCTGCTGGACCACTGTGTTGCCGTCCTCGAAGTCTCGGACCAGATGGTGACTATCGCTGACCCGGTTTGGGGCAGGCAGTCGATGTCAGTAAAGCAGTTCGAGAAAATCTGGCGATTTTCCGGCATTTCCCTGAAGCGAGATTCCACTAAGAGTATCTAATGCTCTGTTGAAAACAGGCGCCAAAGTCATTTCGAGCGAAGGCCTCGCAATGACAACTTACAAAATCAAATGCTATGGCGTACTACGGTCGAAATGACAAGTTTTCAACAGAGCAAGTATCTAACTCCGAATTTGCATCCGAATTGCGGATTTTTTCGCAAGCTGTGACATACTGTTGTCACACTGCCGATAATAATATAGCCAAATCCTTTGGAATAATGGATATTTCCTTCAAGCCGCCGAGGAAAAAGCTAAGGCAACCAGAAATTCACAGGGGGCAGCAGTAAAGTCATAAAAACCCAGCCGGGCTAACTCCCACGGGGGGGGGTAGCCCGGCTGGGCTGATTTCAAAGTCCCACCGCTTTCGTATCTCGTATTTATCTTTTGTACATCCACTGTCTGCGATACGCTTCCAGCCGCGTCCCAGCCGTGCCAGAGACGGTACGTCTCGGCAGGTCGACAGGCAGATTTATTCGATGCGTTTTCTGTAAAGCCGGGTCTGCAGGGCTTTTTTCCAGCCTGTCCAGTTCGAATCGCCCCCTTCATTATCAATCGCCGCTGTTACCTGGTTTATCTTGGCGTCCAAATCGTCAATATAGTTGACCATAAAGGCCTCGGGTGTTGCAGGCAGTTTCGGTGAGCCGAATTCATATTGGCCGTGGTGCGACAGGATAATATGGCCAAGAGCATCTAAAATCGTCTTGTCAATCTGCCTGCCCTTTGCCGCCAGGGCATCGGCCTTTTGATGTATCATAAGCAGAGTTTTTACGATATGGCCGATTAGCTGGCCTGAATCGGTATATGAAAAAGCCATATCGTACGAAAGCTCTTCGGTTTTGCCGATATCGTGGAGAAAAATCCCCGCCAGAACCAGACAGGGCTGCACCTGTTCGTACAATGGCAGTATCGCAGCGGCTACTCGCAGCATATTGCAGGTATGCTCTAACAGACCGCCGAGATAATTATGATGTATTGCTGTTGCAGCCGGTGCATTGCAGAATTTATCCATCAACTCGGTATCGGCCAAAAATTCTTCGACCAGCGCCTTTAACTGCGGATTTTTTATCCGGCCTACAATCCTTTTTACCTCCTCGAACATCTGGGCGGTGTCCTAGATCGGAAGAGCACACGTCTGAACTCCAGTCACATTCCTTTATCTCGTATGCCGTCTTCTGCTTGAAAAAAAAAAAAAAATAAATAAAAAAATTAAAAATTATCTTAAAAAATTTGATTCAAATCATTCACACATATAATTGATACA